>CADCEW010000051.1 GCA_902800585.1 uncultured Prevotellaceae bacterium | reverse complement strand
CCACAATCGCCGTTGCATTTTTTAGCAACGGCAAAGATACAACATTTAACATGCGGTTTGCAAGTATTTCCGGAAATTTCCGTGTAAAATTATGTTAAATTTTTAAAATAGGGTACTTGTTAGGTAGGTGTTTGGCAAACACCTACCTATCCGCAATCCCTTTGTTTATCGGCATTCCAGCCATATATAGGTAGGAGGGTAGGTGTTTTTGCGAAATTCTCTTAACTTGTTCTTAACTGAATCTTAACTGACCATCGGTCGAACCCCATGCCCCAAACATCGGAGTGCCTTCTATCACTTGTGCTAAAGCCTTCTATGGTTGTAAGTAAAGGCTACTAACGATGTAAGTAAAGGCTACTATACCCCCCTAACAGATACTGGAACGAAGCATAGAAGGCATTGGAATGATTATTGCTTTTCAGTCATGTATTTCCAATAGCGGCGGGGCATGTCGCTGAGTTGTTTGCGGGGGTTCATGCGTTCCTTGATGCAGACAGCCTTGAAATAGGTGCGCCATAAGTCTTGGAATAGTTGGTCGTTCTCGCTCAGCATAGCCTCGTCCAACTTCCCGTTAGACAAATCAAAGGGCAATGAGTTTTCATCTTCAAAAGTTACGCGTATCGGCATAGAACTCCCCTCGCCTTTAGGAGAGGGGTTGGGGGTGAGGCTATAGTAGAAACCATAATGCCTTTTCGCATCATAGATGAGCCACGACTGGTCGCCGAAGCGGTCTTGGAAATGGCTTGTGATGAGTGGCAGTACGTTATGGTCTGGCGATACCACTGCGAGATAGGTGCCGTCTTTCGCTTTCTGGAAGCGTATAAACTGTTTCATGCGTAACTGTTCGTGCATCACTCTTCGTGCCGTATTCGTCACATGCAGCACATCGGGGTCGGAGAAGTTACGTTCGATGCCCTTGGCTCCGAACACCTTATATATATAATGAAAGAGGGGAGTCGGCAGGTCTTTCTCTTCCGATTGCCAACTGACCATGAGGAGATGCAGTGCTTCTCGTGGCAGTCGTTTCTCGAGTCCTGTCCATACCCTTGTCGCCTTCTCCTCTGTTGTCACCACCTGCCATACCTCTTCGCAGAACAGCGGCAACTGTGCGCCTTCGCCCACCAGCATATCAGGCTGTTGATGGCGGAAGTAAGCGTCGAAGACGGCAGACAATATGCCATCCATGGTCTTGTCGAAGGTATATACTAACATATCGACTGCTAAGGTACGAAGAAAAACCCGAAACGCAAAATATAACATCATAAAGTAGTATCGAATTTTACCACAGAACATATTTAAGTAAATATAGAACATTGAAAATCGGATATTTTTTACGAATTTTGCACCTTGAAAAGAAAAAACGAACATCATGGAGATAAAAACACTCATACCAAGAGGTGGTGACGATACCCTGCGAATAGGCGATAGTGACGATTTGGTGGTGATGGAGAACTTTGGGGCATTGCCCAAGGGTAAACTTCGTCTCAACAATCAGGGACTCATTGTGATTTGCACCGAGGGCATGGCGCAGTTCGACTACGACGGACAGCAGATTCGTCTCCGCAAGAACGACCTTTTCCTCTATATGGCGCATAGCGTTGCCTCTAATTTTATGTCCTCGCCCGACTTCAACTGCCGTCAGATTTGGTTTACCAGAAGCGAATTATGGAGCATCGATATGCATGGTAAGGTGAGTTTGGCCGACCTGACCTATCTCAAACAGCATCCAACGGTGCATCTTACCCCTGACGATGTTACGCTTCTTGATGGGTATTTTCAGTTGCTGTGTCGTCGAATGAGAGATCGTTCCCCGCAGCTTTATCCTGATATTGTCAGGTCGCTCGTCAGCACCATGATGCTGGAAATGCTCTGCATGATGCGGCGCGACGAGCAACAAGAAGCTGTGTCGAAGGATACAGAGAACACAAATCCGAGCGTTCACAAACGACTGTTGACGGATAGGTTTATACATTTGGTTGAGCAGAGCGATGGACGCATCCGCAAGGTGGACGACTTTGCCAGACAGTTGAATGTCACACCCAAATACTTGTCGACCATCTTGAAGGAGACCATCAATCGCCGACCAAGCATGATGATAGAGCACTTCACGATGGAAGCCATCGAGCGCCGTTTGCGCTACACCGACATGACGATGCAGGAGATTGCCTATGACCTGCAATTCCCTAATGCTTCGTTTTTCGGTAAATACTTTAAGGAACATACAGGCATGACGCCTTTGGAATACAGAAAGAAATTTCAAGAATAATATAACAAAATCGAACATGACAAAAAAGAAAAAACGGACAGTGATGGTACGAGCGATGATGCTCGGGCTATTGATGCTATTGCCGCTGAGCGGAGATGCGCAGCGCGTGCTATCGCTTGACAGTTGTAGGGCGATGGCACTACGTAACAACAAACAGATGGGCGTGGCGAAGTTGAAGCAGGAGATGAGTGCCTATACAAGAAAGGCGACACGTACACAGTATCTGCCGAAAGTGAACGCACTGGGTGGCTATTTATGGATGAGTAGGGAGATTTCCATCCTGAACGACGACCAGAAGGCTGCGCTGAGTAATTTAGGCACAAATACAGCAACGCACCTGCGTGATGCACTGTCACCACTGACTTCGGGGCTGTCTCCCGCTATACAGGAGAAGATTGGCAATGACCTGTCGGCGTTTGCTGGAGTACTTGACCACTTCGGTGCTGGTGTTGTAGAAGGTTTTCGTACGGATACGCGTAATATGGTGGGTGGAGCCATAACGGTGACGCAGCCAGTGTTTATGGGTGGTGCTATCATAGCCGCCAATAAGATTTCCGACATTAACGAGCAGATGGCAGCGAACTCTTTGGAGATGAAGCGCCAGGGTACCATATATAATATAGATCAAGCGTACTGGAATGTGGTGTCGTTGCGTCATAAACAGATTCTGGCCGAGAGTTACTTGGACTTGGTGAAGAAGTTGAAGGGCGATGTTCAGAAGATGATCAACCAAGGTGTGGCTACCAAGGGTGATGGTCTGAACGTCAGCGTGAGAGTGAACGAGGCTGAGATGGCACTGACACAAGTGAAAGACGGTCTGGTACTGTCGAAGATGCTGCTCTGTCAGTTGTGTGGATTACCAATAGACGAGGATATCACGCTGGCAGACGAAGCATCAAATTCTCTGAATTCGCTGAGTTCTTCACCCTCTCAGTATTCTCTGAGTTATGACAACCGCCCTGAGTTGAAGGTACTTCAGAACACCGTTGACCTCAGTAAGCAGACGACGAACGTGTTGAAAGCAGGTAATCTGCCGCAGGTGATGTTGACAGGTGGCTATGCGATAAGTAACCCGAATACGTTCAATGGCTTTGAAAAGAAGTTCGGCGGAGTATGGAACGTGGGCGTACTGGTGCGCATACCTGTATGGAACTGGGGCGAAGTGAAGAATAAGGTACGTGCCTCGAAAGTGGCTACTGCTATGGCTAATATGGAACTGGATGAAGCCCGTGAACTGATTGAGTTACAGGTGAAACAGAGTTCCTTTAAGGTGAGCGAAGCCAACAAGAAGTTAGAGATGGCTAACGCGAATGTTGCCAGTGCCGACGAGAATCTGCGCATGGCGAACCTCGGTTTTAAAGAGGGAACAGTCTCATACACTACTGTCATGGAGGCGCAGACAGCCTGGCAGCAGGCACAATCGCAGAAGATTGACGCTGAGATAGGTGTAAAACTCTCGGAGGTTGAACTGCAAAAGGCATTGGGAACACTGGAATAGAAATTATATCATGTAATAATGTAAAAAAGTAATATTATTATGGCAGACAAAGCAAAAGAACAGCATAACAATATTCTGCTGGCCGTCGCAGGCTTTTCAGCAGTAGTAGCAATCGTAGCCCTTATCGGTTTTCTGGCCTTAGGTCGTGATCCGGATGTGATTCAGGGTGAAATGGAAGTAGAGGAGTACCGTGTGTCAAGTAAGGTACCAGGACGTATCCTTGAACTTCGTGTAAAGGAAGGTGACTTCGTGAAGGCTGGTGATACACTGGCTATCCTCGAGGCTCCTGATGTGCAGGCGAAGATGTCGCAGGCTCAGAGTGCCGTCGATGCTGCTTCAGCAATGGAAATGATGGCAAAGAATGGTGCCCGCAAGGAACAGGTACAGGCTGCCTACCAGTTGTTGGAGCAGGCGAAGGCAGGTCTGGAGATTGCCGAGAAATCGTACAACCGTATGAAGATACTTTACGAGGAAGAGGTTATCAGTGCCCAGAAGTTCGATGAGGCTCTGGCTATGTACAAGTCGGCTCAGGCACAGGTCAAGGCTGCACAGAGTCAGTATGACATGGCAAAGAATGGTGCCCGTATGGAAGAGAAGATGTCTGCTGCTGCACAGGTGGGTCGTGCCCGTGGTGCTGTGCAGGAGGTACACAGCTATATCCATGAGACTGTACAGATAGCCCAGGCTGCTGGTGAGGTAACCGATGTCTATCCGAAGGTGGGTGAGTTGGTTGGAACAGGTTCTCCTATCATGACCATCTCGGTGATGGATGACATGTGGGGTACGTTCAATATCCGCGAGGACCAGTTGAAGGGTCTGAAATTGGGCAGCGAGTTGACTGTTGTCGTTCCTGCGTTGGAGAAGGAAGTCAAGATGAAGATTTACTATATGAAGGACAAAGGCTCGTTTGCCGTTTGGAAGGCAACGAAGGCCAGTGGTCAGTATGACCAGAAGACCTTTGAGGTAAAGGCACGTCCGATGGAGAAAATCGAGGATGTGCGTCCAGGAATGTCGTTGATACTTAAAAAATGAAGTATATTTCTCAAATAGGCAACATCGCACTGCGTGAACTCGGTATTCTTGCGAAGAACCGTATCTACGGCTTCTGCATGATAGTGTTCCCGCTACTGTTGGTGTTGTTCTTCACTACGATGCTTGATGAAGGACTGCCACAGGATTTGCCCATCGGGGTAGTGGATCAGGACAATAGTGCCACGTCGCGTGGTCTTATCCGCAACCTTGATGCCATGCAGAACTCCCGTGTCGTCTATCATTTTGCTAATATTACTGAGGCTCGCAATGCCATGCAGGAAGGTAAGGTCTATGGCTATCTTTATATTCCTGAGGGCACGGCATCGAAACTCTTGTCTGGACGACAGCCGAAGATATCGTACTACTACACAATGACGTGTATGACGGCAGGTTCAATGGCTTCGAAGGACTTGAAAACCATCGGTTCGTTGGGTTCGGCGGCAGTAGGTCAGGCAACGCTCTCCGCAAAGGGAGCTACACCTGGTCAAATCAAAGCGGCACTGCAACCTATCACTATCGATGCACACATGATAGCCAACCCCCAAGGTAGTTATAATTACAGTCTGACCACCGTCTTTGTGCCAGGTATCCTGATGCTCTTCATGGCATTACTCTCGGCATACGCTGTCGGCACGGAGATGAAGTTCGATACGGGTAAGGAATGGCTGCGGATGGCTGACAACAACATTGTAGTTGCCATCCTCGGTAAGTATCTCGTTCATGCGCTTGTGTTCCTACTCATGATATTCATCTACCAATATTATATTTTCGGTGTACTCCACTTCCCACGACTTGGCGGAGTATGGAGCATCGTACGACTCAGTCTATTGCAGGTGGCTGGCGGTCTTGGCTTTGGCATCTTCTCCTTTGGTTTGATGCCATCGTTGCGCATGTCAATGAGTATCTCGTCATTATGGTCAGTACTCAGCATCTCGATGTGCGGTTCTGCATTCCCTGTCCCAGGCATGGACGCTCCGTTGCAGGCAATGTCGTGGTTATTCCCCCTGCGCCATTACTGGATGATCTATCAGGCAACTGTACTCAATGGTTTCCCTGTCATCGACGTGTGGTTCCACCTCGTGGCACTCGTGGCCTTCACGCTGCTGCCCTGGTTCGTACTCCGTAAAGTTAAAAACGCAATGCTCAATTATGTCTATATTCCGTAAATATAAAGAACACCTGACCGATGTGCTCTACATCTGGCGAGAGGAGTTGAAACAAGTGTTCAAAGACGAGGGCGTACTGATGTTCCTGGTCATTGTACCACTGGGTTATCCGTTGCTTTACTCGTGGATATACAATAATGAGTCGCTGCACGAGACACCTGTGGTTGTCGTCGACCAGTCGCACTCTGCGCTCTCACGTCAGTTTATTAACGACTGCGACGCCTCGTCAGACGTTCATATAGCCTATTACGCAGAAGACCTTGATGAAGCGCGCTCGCTCGTCAGTAGACAACTCGTCAGGGGTATCTATTTTATCCCATCCGATTTCGCTACACGTGTCAGTCGTGGTGAACAAGGTACTATCAGTGTATATTGCGACATGTCGTTGATGCTCGCATATAAGGCTGTCTATCAGACTGCGATGGTTGAGGCTGGACGCCTTGGCGCAGGTCTGAATATCAAGAAGTCAGGGAACTATACAAAACGTGAGGATGCTATCACTGCGCAGCCTCTGGCTGTTGACGATGTGACGATGTTCAATCCTTCAGGCGGCTACGGCTCGTGTGTATTGCCTGCCGTGCTCATGCTCATTCTGCAACAGGCTATCGCTCTCGGTATTGGAATGGCTGCTGGTACGGCTCGTGAACGCAATCGTAATGGTCAGCTCATTCCCACAGACGATCCGCACTATCGTGGTGCCTACCGTATTGTCTGGGGCAAAGCTTTGTGCTATGGGATGATAGGTGCAGTGGCTGCCGCCTATCTATCCATGGCAGTACCCTGCATGTTTTCCTTCCCACAGTTGGCTAACGGTTGGACGCTATTGGCAATGCTTTTGCCTTACACGATGGCGAGTGTATTCTTTGGCATGACAGTCTCCTGTCTGGTGCGTTATCGTGAGAATGTAATGTTACTGATGGTTTTCGTCTCTGTACCATTGCTGTTCCTCACTGGTGTGTCGTGGCCACAATGTAGTATCCCTGGTGCATGGCAGGGCGTCTCATGGCTGTTCCCGAGTACCTTTGGTGTTCGTGCTTTCATTCGCATCAATTCGATGGGTGCTACCGTCAGCCAGATTCTTCCAGAGATACGTATCCTTTGGATTCAGGCTGCTATCTATCTCAGCATGGCTTGTCTCGTCTACCGCTATCAGTTCCGATTGGCAAGGAAGTATGCAAATATGAAGAAATAATTTATAGGAAAACGTAGAAAAGTTGTACATATCAGGAAACTTTTGTACCTTTGTACGAAATAAACGGGTAAAGATGAAAAAGATAAGTATTCTTGCTATATTGTGGTGCATGACTGTTGCAGTGATGGCGCAGAAGTTTCCCGTAGGTATTGTCAGTGTGCTGGATACCACAAAGAGTGTACAGTTTGGTGTGATTTCGTCAATTGCTGCCGATGGCGGTAAAGGACTGCAGTTGTCGGGTATATCCAATACATCGGCACACACGTTTAACGGTTTGCAGTTGAGTGGTATTAGCAACGTCACGAAAGGTATGAATTGCGGTGTACAGTTGTCGGGTATTCTAAACGTGTCATCATCTATGATGCGTGGTTTGCAGATGGGAGCCGTCAACTATTCCGACTCACTGAACGGTGCACAGATTGGAGTTTTCAACATTGCCCGTAAGCGTCCTAAAGGATGGCAGGTCGGATTGATCAATGTATCATACGACAGCATTGGCCATAAGGTTGGTCTGGTGAACATCAACCCAAAGACCACTATTGACCTTATGCTGTACGGAGGAAATTCTACCAAAGTGAATTTCGCAGCCCGCTTCCGCAACAAGAGTACATACAGCATCCTCGGTGTGGGTACCCATTTTATGGGACTCGACAGCAAGTTCTCTGGCGCAATATTCTACCGACTGGGACAATATTTCCAGTTGTCGCCGAAATGGAGTCTGAGTGGTGATATTGGTTATTACCATGTAGAGACCTTCCATAAAAACTCTGATGAAGGCCCCGAGCGTCTATATTCCCTGCAGGCACGCCTTAATGCTGACTTCCAGTTCAGTAAACGTTTTGGTGCCTTTGCTTCTGTAGGCTGGGGATGGACACGTTACTACAATAGAAATGAGACCTACCGTAATCGTCCGTTGGTCGAAATGGGTTTGACTTGGCGTCAGATTCGTAACCAGCATGATACATGGAAACGTGCATGGGAGGAGAAACGTTCTGCGATTGTATATACCGACTCCACGATGGCACTGCCCAAAAAGAAACACTACTGGTTGGCTGCTGCTGAGGTGACAGGTATCAACGTGGGTGTACAACTCTTCGACCGTTGGGTGTTGAAATCGGACTTCGCCCAGACTACCCTGAATGATATTTGGAATAACTTTAAGACTGGTTTTGTCTGGGACAACGACCTCTTCACTACCAATATGTTTGCCCATCCCTATCATGGCAACCTCTATTTCAATGCTGCACGTACCAACGGACTCTCTTTCTGGGAGTCTGCACCCTATGCATTGGGTGGTTCGCTGATGTGGGAGTTCTTCGGAGAGTCAGAACCACCTGCCATCAATGATATCTTCGCCACCACTTGTGGTGGTATGGCTATCGGTGAGATGACCCATCGTCTAAGTCGTACTATCCTCAATGATCGTGAACGTGGCTTCCGCCGTTTCCTGCGTGAGGCTGCCGCCACCATTGTCAACCCCATCCAAGGACTGCATCGTATCTTTAGCGGTGATGCTTGGCGCGTACGTCAAGATCATTACCGTTATCATAACTTCCAGGAGATTCCTGTTGATGTGGCATTCTCTGTTGGTTGGCGCTATCTGGCTGATGATGGTGCTTTGTTCCGTGGCGTCCATGCTCCCTACGTCAACTTCGCCCTGAACTACGGCACGTCTGTCGATGGTGAAAGTCATACCAAGCCTTACGATTTCTTCGACTTGGATGCCACCTTCAGTTTCGGTGGTGGACAGCCGACAGTCAACAATATCAGCATCGTGGGACGTCTGTGGAGTACACCTATCCTCGATAAGAAAGAAATGGCGGGTGAGTTTGGTATCTACCAGCATTATAACTACTATGATTCCAAACCCATCAAAGACGGCTCCGAGTTGACACCTTACCGTATCAGCGAGGCAGCTGGTTTTGGTCCTGGTTTCATCATCTCTTTACCTAAGATGGGAGCACTATCAAGACTGGAACAGCGTGTATTCCTCAGTGGCATCCTGCTTGGCGGAACCAAGAGTGACTATTTCAATGTTATCGAGCGCGACTATAACATGGGTATGGGATTCAGCATCAAGTCAAAGACTCAACTCGACTTCGGAAAGTTCGGTCGCTTTATCCTTAATGCCAAGTATTTCCGTCTCTATACCTGGAAAGGCTATGAGGACTATAGTCTTGATGAATTGATGGAGTATGCCAATGGTACCAAAGACCTGCATTACTTGAACGTTCAGGGAGATAAGAGTAATGCCGCTCTGTTGATCATTCACCCCGCCTTTGAGATTCATCTCGCCAAACAGTGGTCCATCACCTTGTCAGGTGCTTTTTATTCACGTCGTACTTACTATAAGTACCATGAAAATGTACATGCCAAGACCTTCGAAACCAAGTTAGGACTGACATGTCGCTTATAAAGATTAGTCGATAATAAAGATTATTCTTCGAAATCAAGGGTGAGTTGCTGTTCGTCGGCAACTCTCTTTTGTTGTGCCTTGGAGACGAGTAAGGGGCGAAGGCGTTCAGGGCGCAGTTCATTGATACCAATGATAGGTTGTGAGAAGGTGCTGGTAAGTTCACCACAGGTAATGAAATACTTCGCCTTTTTCATCACAACGCCTATCTTCTTTAGGTGATAAGACGTGAGACGGTTGAAGCGGCGGCTGTTGACAATGAGCCATGCCGACTTCGTTCCGATGCCAGGCACACGAAGGATACGTTCATAGTCGTCGTGGTTGATATCAACAGGGAAGTATTCGGGATGACGTAAAGCCCAGCCTAACTTCGGGTCGACGTCGAGGTCGAGATGACTGTGTGCATCGTCAACAATCTCATTGACATCGAAATGATAGAAGCGCAATAGCCAGTCTGCCTGGTAAAGACGATTTTCACGCACCAAGGGCGGTTGCTTCAGGACAGGCAGTCGCTTGTCGTAAGTGTTTACGCTGATATAGCCAGAATAATAGACACGGCGCATGGTGGGTTGCTGATAGAGCGAGGAAGACATCTGCAGGATATCCTTATCCGTCTCGTTGGTGGCTCCCACAATCATTTGCGTCGACTGACCTGCAGGTACGAAATGGGGGGCATGACGGAACTTCTTGCGCTCCTCTTTGTTCTCAAGGGCGCTCTGTTGGATAAGTCGCATGGGTTGGAAAACACTTTGATGATCTTTCTCGGGAGCCAAAGCCTTTAACGATTCCTCCTTCGGAATCTCAATGTTCACACTCATGCGGTCGGCATAGCGTCCTGCTTCGGCAAGTAACTCCTGTGAGGCACCAGGGATTGCCTTCAGGTGGATGTAGCCATTAAAGCGGTGGATGGTGCGGAGGTCGCGGACGATGGCTGTCAGTCGCTCCATCGTATAGTCGGGGTTACGTACCACACCACTGCTGAGGAAGAGTCCTTCGATATAGTTGCGACGATAAAACTCCATCGTGATCTCTTCCAGTTCCGAGACGGAGAGCGTCGCACGTTGAATGTCGTTCGAGCGGCGGTTGATGCAATAGGCACAGTCGTACATGCAGTAGTTGGTGAGCATAATCTTCAGTAACGAGATACAACGCCCGTCATCAGCGAACGAATGACAGATACCCATGCCGCCGACAGTATTACCTACCATCCCTTTCTTACCGCTGCGCACAGTACCACTCGACGAGCACGACACATCGTACTTCGCCGACTCCGTCAGGATGCGCATTTTCTCCATAGTCTTTTCTGTCAGCATGATCTTGTCATTTGATGGCAAATATACGAAAAAAGATTGGAATATGCAACAAGATAGAAAAAAGAAAAGCCCCTGCAATGAAAGGAGGAGTGGTACCTCCAGGAATCGAACCGGGGACACACGGATTTTCAGTCCGATGCTCTACCAACTGAGCTAAGGCACCATCATTATGTTTCTTAATGCAATCCTCTTGATTGCGGGTGCAAAGGTACGACAAAAAAAACAATCCACCAAACTTTTGGCGGATTATTTTTTATAAGTGGGTTCTTTTCGTCGTTTATAACGGATTCCATCCCTGAGCTTTGAGTTCAAACTCCTGGTCGTCACGAGTGACGAGGATATGTCCGAGACTCTCTTTGGTGATATGTCCGATAAGCTTCACATCCTCCATCGCTTCAATCTTCTCATGGTCGCCGATGGGGACGGTAAAAAGTAGTTCGTAGTCCTCGCCGCCATTCAGCGCACACGTCGTCACGTTCATATTCAGTTCCTCAGCCATCACAGCCGTTTGATAGTCAATGGGTATTTGTTTCTCAAAGATACGGCAACCCACATGACTCTGTGTACAGATATGCATGAGCTCGCTGCTCAGTCCGTCGCTGATATCCATCATAGAGGTAGGACGGATATTCGCTTCGCGTAGCCGTTGGATGATATCGCCACGAGCCTCCGTCTTTAACTGACGCTGTAAGAGATACTCCTTGCCAGCGAAGTCAGGTTGAAAATGGGAGAGTTCTTCTAAAGCCTTATGGTCGCCTTTCTTTTTAGCCTCGTCCACTTGTGCATAATAAACTGTTTTCTCACGTTCCAGGAGTTGTAAACCCATATAGGCAGCCCCGAGGTCGCCACTGACACAGATAAGGTCTGTCTCCTTGGCACCGTTGCGATAGACGATATCCTCCTTGCGGGCCTCTCCGATACAGGTGATACTGATGGCAAGACCTGTATAGGAAGAAGTAGTGTCACCACCAACAATATCCACGTTCCATTTTTCACAAGCAAGACGTAGTCCGTTATAGAACTGTTCCATGTCCTCAACGGTGAAGCGCTTGCTGAGTGCCATACTGACAGTTATCTGTCGTGGGGTGCCGTTCATGGCGAAAATATCACTGATATTCACCATAGCTGATTTCCAACCTAAGTGCTCCATGTCAATATAAGTGAGGTCGAAATGTACACCTTCCATCAACATGTCCGTCGTTACCAACACCTCATTGTCGGGGTAGTGGAGTACAGCACAATCGTCGCCTACACCATATTTGGTAGACTCGTTTTGTGGCTTTATATCTTTGGTCAGCCTGTCGATGAGTCCGAACTCACCCAATTTTGCTATTTCCATTTTTCTGTCGGATGTTCTGTGTTATAGCTTTCTTTCTTATCAGACTCTACACTCTCTGAACGTATAATCATCTCACGCATGATCTCTGTCATGAAAGGTTGGGCTGCATTGGCAGCCTCCTGCACTTCCTCGTGACTGACTTCCACAGGATTGTCGAAACCGCCTAAGTCCGTAATGACAGAGATACCGAAGGTACGGATGCCACAATGGTGGGCGACAATGACTTCAGGGACGGTAGACATACCGACGGCATCGGCACCTAATAGATGATACATCCTATATTCTGCAGGTGTCTCGAAGGTAGGTCCTTGTAAGCCGATATATACACCATAGGTGACACGGATTTTCTTCTCATAGGCAATATCAGAAGCCAGCTTGATTAGCTTCTTGTCATAAGTCTCATGCATGTCTGGGAAACGAGGTCCTGTAGGATAGTTCTTTCCGCGGAGCGGATGTTCCGGGAAGAAATTGATATGGTCAGTGATAATCATCAGGTCGCCGATTCTGAACTTCGGGTTCATACCACCAGCCGCATTGGATACGAAAAGTGTCTTGATGCCCAACTCATACATCACACGGACAGGGAAGGTGACCTCCTTCATGGAATAACCTTCATAGAAATGGAAGCGTCCTTGCATGGCAAGGATATCGATGCCGCCTAATTTTCCAAAGATGAGTTTGCCACTATGTCCTTCTACCGTTGATACAGGGAAATTGGGAATCTCTGCATAGGGAATCTCCTTTTTATCGGTTATCTCGGAAGCTAATTGTCCGAGGCCTGTCCCCAGAATGATGGCTGTCTTGGGGTTTGTGGTCATCTTTTGTTTTAGCCAAGATGCTGTTTCTTGAATTTTTTCGTACATAGCTGATGATATGTTGGTTAAACGTATCTTCCTGTTTTTGCATGAAGCGGATGTTGACAGGAAGGGTATAGATGTTTTTGCGTACCTTCTCACTGAGTCCTTCGATATCGTAAAGACGTGTAGCATCTTTTTCTGTCGTAATAACACAACACGGCTGTGGAATCTGGTCGAAGGTCTCGTTGATGAGTTGGATGTCCTTTGCCTTGAAACGATGATGGTCAGCAAACGTCAATGGCGTGATATCCTTAACTAATGGTGTTAAGTCATGAGTCATTTGTTCAGGCGAGGCGATGCCTGTAAGCAGAAGGATGTGATAGTCCTTGAGGTTTTTGAGTTCTCTGAGTTCTCCGAAATCTCCAAAGATTGGATTCAACTCACCATACTCCAGTGTCGTAAAGAAAAGTTGCTGATAAGGATAGAGACTCATTGCCTTGGTGATAACACGGAACTCCATCGGTTTCAGGTCTTTCGGACATTTCGTGATGATGACGATATCGGCACGATCTTTCCCTGTCAACGGCTCACGGAGTCTTCCTGCTGGCAACAGCGTGTCATAGATGACTAATCGGTGATAATCGACCAACAAGATATTGATGCCAGGCTTGACATAACGGTGCTGGAAGGCGTCATCCAGAAGGATGACATCCAATGTCTTATCAATGTCGGTCAGTTTCTCAATACCATGACAACGGCTTTTGTCCACTGCGATGGTGACATCGGGGAATTTCTGTTTCATTTGGAACGGCTCGTCACCAATCTTAGGCATTGTGGTGTCGGACGTTGCGATGATGAATCCTTTACTCTTACGCTTATAACCTCTGCTTAATACAGCTACATGAAAGAGGTCTTTAAGGTGCTTCACCAAGTACTCTACATGGGGAGTCTTGCCAGTTCCCCCTACCGTGATGTTACCCACGGAGATGACAGGTACGTCAAAGGAACGGCTTTTCAGAATGCCCACCTCAAATGCCATGTTACGGAGTTTGATAGCGGTTCCGTACAGGGCACTGAGGGGCAATAACCATTTATTGATCTTGATGAAGTCGCCTTCTACTCTCATTCACCTTATTTATTTTATACTAAAGAAGAAAGGCAAGCGTGCCTGAATGGCACTCTGCTTGTCGAGGTTCTTGACATAGCGAAGGGGCTCGTAATACTCACCAAATGTAGCGCGCATCTGCTCGTCCAAATAATTGTTCTTGTTCGTCTTATTGAGCAACTGGGTAAACCAGTCGGTAGGCTCCGGATATCCCTTTGTCTTGTATTCGCTGAGCTTGGCAAGTTGAGCAGCCTTCTTCACAGCATCGTCCATAGAACCGATAGCATCCACCAACTTAATACCAAGAGCGTCGTTGCCTAACCAAACACGTCCCTGGGCAATCTCCTCGACAGCGTCGATAGACAGTTTGCGACCGTCAGCAACACGCTTACGGAAAAGTTCATAGCCACGACCGATATACTGGTCGAGCAGTGCCATTTCCTCTTCGTTGAAAGGACGTGCTATTGTACCGAAGGCAGCATGCTTATTGGTCTTCACCTCATCGAACTTCACACCTAACTTCTCTGTCAGCAGTCCGCTGAAGTCAGCGAACATGCCGAAGATACCGATAGAACCTGTGACAGTAGTAGGCTCTGTATAAATATAGTTGGCACCGCAACTGATATAGTAGCCTCCTGATGCAGCATAGCCACCCATCGAGACAACAACGGGTTTCTTTGCTTTCAGCATCTGGATGGCATGCCATATCTGCTCAGAAGCGTAAGCAGAACCACCAGGAGAGTTGACACGCAGGACAACGGCTTTCACATCATCGTCGTTAGCGAGTTTCTCCAGATCCTTGCAAACGGTATTGGCAACAATGTTATGTCCTTGTTCGGTGAGACTTCCTGTCTCTGAGTCCACGATTTCACCGTAGGCATAGTAGATGGCAATCTCGTCGCCTTTCTCCTTTGCGCCTTTCACGTTAATCATGTCAGAGAGAGACAATTGCTTGATATCCTCGTCAGCGTCAATCTTCAAGAGTTTCTTGATTTCACCCTTTACCTCGTCGGTGTACATCAACTTGTCTATCAGTTTCATCTTTACTAAGTCAGGTTGATTGGCAAGAGCAACGAAGCGGTCGGCGTAGGCATTGAGGGAATCTACGGGAATTTTACGACTTGCAGATACATCCTTCAGCATCACATTCCAGATGCCTGTCATATAGGCAGTTACCTGCTCACGGTTTGGCTCACTCATCTTGTCTGCGGTCAGCATTTCAGGAGCACTCTTGTATTTACCTACCTTGCAGAGTTGAACTTTAACACCAAACTTAGCGAGGAGGTCTTTCAAGAAATAAGGATTAGAGGCAAGTCCGTGCCAGTCAACCATTCCTTGTGGATTCAGATAGATTTTGTCTGCTACTGAGCAGATATAATAGGATGTCTGGGTGTAACTGTCACCGTAGGCAACAATCCATTTGCCGCTTTTCTTGAAGTCAAGCAATGCTTCACGGATGGCATGCGCAGTTGCAGGAGCATCTACGGAGAATACACCAGCTTCGATATAAATACCTTTGATGTCCTCGTTTGTCTTTGCCTTCTTGATGGAGGCAACGATGTCTTCCAATCCCATATTCTCACTGACCTCTCCAGTCAGTTGTCCTACGAAATCATCCTGAACTCGCTCATCCACTTGTCCGGAGAGCATAAAGGTAAAGACAGAGTTCTTTTCAACAGGAACGGTGGATGCAGAAGAGGCAGCCAGTCCAACCAATGAGATCACAAAGAAAATGCCCATGATGAGCCCTAATACGATGATGCCAGTAATTGTGGCAAGCACATACTTTAAAAAATCTTTCATAACTTGTTTACAATTGATAATATTCTGCAAAGATACGGTATTTTGTGGAAAGTGCCAAACGAAAATTGAAAATTATAATATATTAATAAGGTAAAGGTACTTTCTGCCAATGTGTCAGTTGTTGAAGATTGGCACGTTTTTCGCATATTCTGAGGCAGAAAGTTTAACGTAAAACATTAAATAAGAAGTATTATGAACATCAAACCATTAGGAGACCGCGTGTTGGTATTGCCCGCACCGGCAGAAGAGAAGATCGGTGGTATCATCATTCCTGATACCGCTAAGGAGAAACCCCTGCATGGAACCATCAAGGCCGTAGGTCAGGGAACAAAGGATGAAGAGATGATCCTGAAGGCAGGAGATGAAGTGCTATATGGCAAGTACAGTGGCACTGAACTGGAGTTTGAGGGTGAGAAGTATCTGATGATGCGTCAGAGTGATGTCCTCGCTGTCATTGAGAAGTAGGATTGTAAAATTGTAGTATTGAAAAATTGAAGTATTATGGCAAAAGATATTAAATTCAATATTGAGGCTCGTGACTTACTGAAAAACGGTGTGGATCAACTTGCCAACGCAGTGAAAGTAACATTAGGTCCGAAGGGACGTAATGTTGTTATTGAGAAAAAGTTTGGTGCTCCACAGATTACCAAGGACGGTGTGACCGTTGCCAAGGAGATTGAGTTGGAGGACAAGTTTGAGAATACAGGTGCACAACTTGTTAAGAGTGTGGCATCTAAGACGGGCGATGATGCAGGTGATGGTACGACGACTGCTACTATTCTGACACAGGCAATTGTGACCGAGGGACTGAAAAATGTTACCGCTGGTGCTAATCCGATGGACCTGAAGCGTGGTATCGACAAGGCTGTGAAGGCTGTTGTTGATTTCATTAAGGACAATGCTGAGAAGGTCGATGACAACTACGATAAGATTGAGCAGGTGGCTACCGTTTCCGCCAATAACGATGAGGAAATTGGTAAACTGTTGGCTGACGCTATGCGTAAAGTATCTAAGGATGGTGTTATCACCATTGAGGAGAGCAAGAGCCGTGATACTCATATTGGCGTTGTTGAGGGTATGCAGTTTGACCGTGGTTACCTCTCTGGTTACTTTGTAACTGACTCTGAGAAGATGGAGTGCGTGATGGAGAATCCGTACATCCTCATCTATGATAAGAAGATTTCTAATATCAAGGATTTCCTGCCTATTCTGCAACCTGCTGCTGAGAGTGGCCGTCCGTTGCTCGTCATTGCTGAGGATGTTGACTCAGAGGCTCTGACGACACTGGTTGTCAACCGTCTGCGTGGTGGTTTGAAGATTTGTGCAGTGAAAGCTCCTGGTTTTGGCGACCGTCGTAAGGCTATGCTTGAGGATATCGCAACTCTGACAGGCGGTGTTGTTGTCAGCGAGGAGAAGGGTCTGAAACTGGAGCAGGCAACGCTTGAGATGCTGGGTACTTGTGACAAAGTGACTGTCTCCAAGGACAATACCACGATTGTCAATGGTGCGGGCGACAAGCAGGCAATTCAGGATCGTATTGCCCAGATTAAGAAGGAAATCGAACTCACAACCTCTTCTTATGACAAGGAGAAACTGCAGGAGCGTCTTGCCAAATTGGCAGGTGGTGTTGCCGTACTCTATGTCGGTGCTAACAGTGAGGTTGAGATGAAGGAGAAGAAAGACCGCGTTGACGATGCCCTTTGTGCTACTCGTGCAGCCATTGAAGAAGGTGTTGTCGCTGGTGGTGGTACGACTTATATCCGTGCCCTCGATGCTCTAAAGAATATCAAGGGTGTCAATGCCGACGAGCAGACAGGTATCAATATTGTAGAACGTGCCATCGAGGAGCCTCTGCGTCAGATTGCTGTCAATGGCGGTGGCGAGGGTGCCGTTGTCGTACAGAAAGTTCGCGAGGGTAAGGGTGACTTTGGCTACAATGCCCGTACCGATGAGTATGAGGACATGCGTAAGGCAGGTATCGTTGATCCTGCTAAGGTAGCCCGTGTGGCTCTGGAGAATGCCGCTTCTATCGCAGGTATGTTCCTGACAACCGAATGTCTGATTGTCGACAAGCCTGAGAAAGAGCCTGCTATGCCGATGGGTGGTGCCCCAGGCATGGGTGGCATGATGTAATAGGTAAAAGAATGTTTAAGGAGGAATAGCCTGCCCGTTGTGGCAGGCTATTTTGTTGTCAACAGCCTCTCAGACAATAAAAAAACAAAAAAAAATGCGTCTTTCATGCTTAACTTTACACTTTATTTCGTATCTTTGTAGCCAATCTGACTAAATATTACTTTATAAATAAAGAATAAGTATGAACAACGTACCCAAAATTAAGATTGGAATTGTCGCCGTTAGCCGCGACTGTTTTCCTGAGTCACTGGCTGTTAACCGCCGTAAGGCAGTGATAGCTCAGTATGTAGAGAAGTTCGGCAGTGCCGACATCTACGAGTGTCCTATTTGTATCGTAGAGAGTGAGATTCATGCTCAGCAGGCTCTGGCTGATGTCCAGAAGGCTGGATGTAACGCTTTGTGCGTTTACCTTGGCAACTTCGGTCCTGAGATTTCTGAGACCATGATTGCTGACTGGTTCCAGGGACCTACCATGTTCTGTGCTGCTGCTGAGGAGACTCAGAACGACCTGATTGATGGTCGTGGTGATGCTTACTGCGGTATGCTGAATGCCAGCCAGGCTCTTTCTTTGCGTAAGACTCGTGCTTATATCCCAGAGGAGCCCGTAGGTGACGCTGCCCAGTGTGCAGAGATGATTCATGAGTTCGTGCCTATCGCACGTGCTATTGTTGGTCTGCAGAACCTGAAGATTATTTCCTTCGGTCCTCGTCCCAATAACTTCCTCGCTTGTAACGCTCCTATCCGTGCCCTCTATGATCTCGATGTTGAGATTGAAGAAAACTCAGAGCTTGACTTGCTTGAGGCATTCCAGAAGCACAAGGACGATCCTCGTATCGACGATGTTGTGAAGGATATGGCTGCTGAGCTGGGTGCTGGTAATAAGATACCTTCCGTGCTGCCGAAACTCGCTCAGTATGAGTTGACATTGACAGACTGGATCGAGGGTCACAAAGGCAGCCGTAAGTATGTGGCAATGGCTAACAAGTGCTGGCCTGCTTTCCAGACCATGTTCGGCTTTGTACCTTGCTACGTTAACAGCCGTCTGACAGGTCGTGGTATTCCTGTAGCTTGTGAGGTTGATATCTATGGTGCTCTGTCTGAGTTCATCGGAACTTGCATCACTCAGGATGCTGTTACCTTGCTCGACATCAATAACTCTGTTCCTCAGGATATGTACGAGGAGAGCATTAAGGGTAAGAAGTTCATCTGCGACGAGTATACCGAGAAGGAAATCTTCATGGGCTTCCACTGCGGTAACACCTGCTCAAAGAAACTCGGTAGTTGCACCATGTGCTTCCAGCGCATCATGGCACGTGCATTGCCTGTAGAGGTAACTAATGGTACTTTGGAGGGTGACCTCGCTCCCGGCAAGGCTACAGTATATCGTCTGCAGTCTACTGCTGATACCAAACTCCGTGCTTATATCGCACAGGGTGAGATTCTGCCAGTGGCTACACGTTCCTTCGGTTCTATCGGTACCTTCGGTATCAAGAATATGAGCCGCTTCTATCGTCACGTCCTCATCGAGAAGCACTATCCTCACCACGCAGCCGTAATGTTCGAGCATGCTGGTAAATATCTGTGGGAGGTGCTGAAGTACATGGGAATCCCCGTTGAGGAGATTGACTATAACTTCCCGAAGGGTGACTACTACCCAACAGAGAATCCGTTCGCATAAAAACGATAGAAAAGGAGGCTGTTTCAAACAGCCTCCTTTTTGTTTCCTATTCCTTCGTCTGTTTGCAGATATTTTTGTAATTTTGCAGCCATGATGAAGATTAATTGGTTGACACTGGTCCTGAAACTCATTGCGGTATATGGATTGTACCTCATTGTGTTGGATTTAACGACTTCACGCACATCTGCCTTCTGTATGGCTTTAGGCGTGATGTTGTTGCTAGTGATTGGAGAAGGACTGTTGGAGAACTGGTTGAAGGAGAGAAAACAGAAACGCGAGCAGGAATCGGAATAAAATATGCATCAGTTAGTCAAATTATATAAAGAATGGAGTGGGGCAGAGCCTGCGATGACAGAGCAGTTGCCTGTGGCTGGCAGCAATCGTGTGTATTATCGCATGACGGCACAGGATGGAACAACGGTGGTAGGAGTCATTGGCACCAGTCGTGACGAGAATCATGCCTTCATCTACTTGTGCCAGCACTTCACTAAACGTCAGTTGCCTGTGCCTCACCTGTTGGCTGTCAGTGACGATGAACTGCGTTATTTGCAGACAGACCTTGGTTCCATATCTTTGTTTGATGCTATTCGTGGCGGTCGTGAGGCTGGCGGTCGCTATACTTTGAAAGAGCAGGAATTGTTGAGGCGTACCATCCGTGAACTGCCAAATATCCAGATACGTGGGGCGAGAGGATTGGATTTCTCCAATTGTTATCCGCAGGCTGAGTTCGATGTAGACTCAGTGCTTTTCGACCTCAATTATTTCAAGTATTGCTTCCTGAAAGCAACGGAACTGGATTTTCATGAGTTGAAGTTAGAGGCAGACTTCCGTCTTTTGGCCAAAGACCTGACGGCAGAGAAGTGTGATGCATTCCTCTATCGTGACTTCCAAGCGCGTAATGTGATGCTTGACACTCAAGGTAATCCTTACTTTATTGATTTCCAGGGTGGACGCAAGGGACCCTATTATTATGATCTCGCCTCTTTCTTGTGGCAGGCATCAGCGAAGTATCCGTATAAGTTGCGTCGTGAATTGGTATATGAATACTATCATGCCTTGAAACAATTCACGGAGGTGCCTACGCCTCATCATTTTGTGGCTCGTCTGTCACTCTTCGTGCTGTTTCGTATCCTTCAGGTATTAGGTGCTTATGGCTTCCGAGGCTATTTCGAGCGTAAGCAACATTTTCTTACTTCCATACCTCCTGCCATTCAGAATCTATGGGAGTTATTGGAGGTCACAGATTTCCCATATCCTTATCTGATGTCGTTATTGCGCCAATTGACAGAATTGCCGCAGTTCCGACAGATAGAGACGACGGCAAGTCGTGCTGATGGTTATAAGACAACAGAGAATAATCCCTATAAGCCTCATCCACAAGACGGTCCTGCTACGTTCTCGAAATACGATGCACAGGGTCCGTTGGTGGTGAAAGTCTATAGCTTCTCTTATCGGAAAGGTATTCCTGAGGATGAGAGTGGCAATGGCGGTGGTTATGTGTTCGACTGTCGTTCTACACACAACCCCGGACGTTATGAGCCGTATAAGCAATTGACGGGATTGGATGAGCCTGTCATCCGCTTCTTGGAGGACGATGGGGAGATCCTGACCTTCCTTGATTCCGTCTATAAACTCGCAGATGCCCATGTACGCCGTTATATCCAGCGAGGCTTTACGAGCCTGATGTTCTCATTTGGCTGCACAGGTGGTCAGCACCGTAGTGTCTATTCCGCCCAGCATCTTGCCGAGCATATTCATGAGAAGTTTGGTATCGAGGTGCGTATCTGTCACCGTGAACAGAATATTACTCAAACATTAGAAGCACGATGAAACAGGCGATGATATTTGCTGCAGGGTTAGGGACACGGTTGAAACCGTTGACTGACACGATGCCGAAGGCATTGGTGCCTGTGGCTGGTCAGCCGTTGTTGTGGCATGTCATCATGAAACTCAAGGGCGCTGGCTTTGAGCGTTTTGTGGTGAATGTGCATCATTTTGCTGACCAGATCATCGATTATCTTCATGCCAATGACAACTTCGGACTGGATATCCGTATCAGTGATGAGCGCGAACAGTTGTTAGAGACGGGAGGAGGAATCAAGAAAGCCCTTCCACTTTTCGACCCATCTGAACCTATTCTCATTCATAATGTTGACATATTGAGTAATCTTGACCTCAATACTCTTCCCACCGATGCTCCTCTATTGGTAGTCAGTGAGCGCAAGACAAAACGTTATCTTCAGTTCGACGATACGATGCGACTCATTGGTTGGAAGAATATTGAGACTGGTGAGGTAAAAGGGTGCGAAGGACGTTCCTTTGCTTTTTCCGGCATCCACCTTTTTCATCCCTCTTTATCTCCCTTACTCGCTGATTGGCCTGATCGTTTTCCTATTATGGACTTTTACTTGAAGGCTTGTGCCGACCATTTGATACGCGGCTACGAGGCTCATGACTTACACCTTCTTGATGTCGGCAAACTCGATACCCTCCATGAAGCGGAAGAGTTTATATGTACAATTTAACCATTTACCATTTACAATTGATTTTTCAATTTTATAATTTAAATTTATGGACAAGAACGACTTACAGGAGCGAATGACTTGCTTTGCAGTACGAATTATTAAGATGGTCGATGCAATGCCTTCTTCTGTTTCTGGTCTTGCCATTGCTCGTCAAGTCGTCCGTTCTGGTACGTCACCTTCTGCCAACTATAGGGCAGCATGTCTGGCAAAGTCGGATAAGGACTTTATTAATAAATTGTAAATAGTCAAATCATAAATAATAGTTATGCAACAAAAAATAATCATCTTGGATTTCGGCTCCCAGACGACACAGTTGATAGGTCGTCGAGTACGTGAGCTGGATACCTTCTGTGAGATTCTGCCTTACAATAAGTTTCCGAAGGACGACCCTTCTGTGATTGGTGTTATTCTGAGTGGTTCGCCCTATAGTGTCCACGACCCAGAGGCATTTAAGGTAGACCTTAACCAGTTTGCGGGCAGGATTCCTGTATTGGGCATCTGCTATGGAGCGCAGTTTATCTCACACACCCTTGGTGGTAAAGTAGAGAAGGCAGACAGTCGCGAATATGGACGTGCCCACTTGGAAACCATCAATCTCTATAATCCTTTGTTTAAGGGTTTCGATAGAGGCTCACAGGTATGGATGAGTCATGGCGACACTATTACTGCCATCCCTGATGGTTTTGAGGTGATTGGCTCGACGAAGGACGTGAAGAACGCCGCCTTCTGGTCTCCCTCTCCTTTTGGAGAGGGTCGGGGTGAGGCTCCCATCTGGGCAGTACAGTTTCATCCGGAAGTATATCATACTACACAAGGAGCATTGTTGCTGAAGAACTTCGTGGTGGATATCTGCGGTTCGAAACAAGACTGGAGTGCTGCCTCGTTTGTAGAGACTACTGTGAAGGAGTTGAAAGAACAGGTAGGCAACGATCGTGTCATCCTCGGCTTGTCAGGTGGTGTTGACTCTTCTGTCGCTGCTGTGTTGCTTAACAAAGCAATCGGTAAGAACCTTACCTGTATCTTTGTTGATCATGGTATGCTGCGTAAGAACGAGTTCACGCAGGTGATGGAGGACTACAAGGTATTAGGCTTGAATGTGATCGGTGTCGATGCCAGTGAGAAGTTCTTTGCTGACTTGGCAGGTGTTTCCGAACCAGAACAGAAACGTAAGATTATCGGTCGTGACTTCGTGGAGGTGTTTAATGCGGAGGCAAGGAAGATTACTGATGCGCGTTGGCTGGCACAAGGAACGATCTATCCCGACCGTATCGAGTCGCTGAATATTACGGGTAAGGTCATCAAGAGTCACCATAATGTGGGCGGACTGCCTAAGGAGATGAACCTCCAGCTCTGTGAACCGCTGAAATGGCTGTTCAAGGATGAGGTGCGTCGTGTAGGTCGTCAGTTGGGAATGCCTGAACATTTGATTACACGTCATCCGTTCCCTGGTCCTGGCTTGGCTGTCCGTATCTTAGGCGACATCACGCCTGAGAAGGTTCGTGTCTTGCAAGATGCTGACGATATCTATATCCGTGGCTTACGCGAATATGTAGATACCGATGGTGAGACATTGTATAATAAGGTGTGGCAGGCTGGTGCTATCTTGCTGAGTCCAGTTCGCAGCGTGGGTGTGATGGGTGACGAGCGTACTTATGAGAATCCCGTTGCCCTTCGTGCCGTTACTTCTACGGATGCGATGACTGCCGACTGGGCGCATCTGCCATACGATTTCTTAGCGAAGGTCAGCAACGAGATTATCAATAAGGTACGTGGTGTCAATCGCGTCTGTTACGATATCTCGTCAAAACCACCCGCAACAATCGAGTGGGAGTGATTACTTCTATTTTAAAAGTTTTACAATCGCATAGGAAGTGGCGGGCATATGGATAGTCATATTGCCCGTCTTTTTGTCGTGGCTGATATTGAAACTATCGCCTGCAAGGAGTTTGGTTTTCTTGAATTTCACATTGATGTTGAAAGTGGCATCCGAAGCCTCTGCCCTTGGATTGAGCATCACCAGTACGACATCGTTTCCTGCGGCACGTGCATAGACAAAGGGATATGGGCCGTCCACATAGACAGGAACGAACTCGGCGTAGTTGGCGAGTGCAGGCTCACTATGATGCAGTGCAATGAGTTTGCGTGTCTTGTTAAGCAGTGAGTTAGGATCATTCTCTTGTGCGGCAACATTAGGAGCATCAGGTGATGGGTCAACGGGCAGATAGAGTTGGCTGGCATCACCAGTAGAGAATCCGAGATTCTTACCGTTGCTCCATTGCATAGGAGTACGAGCACCATTACGTGGCTGGTAGGCACCTTCCACTTGCGGCCAGTCATTAGGCAGTTGTCTCATGCCGATCTCGTTGCCATAATAGAGGAAAGGTACGCCAGGCATCGTAAAACCGAAGGCATAGATAATCTCCAGTTCTTTATCTGTACGTTTGTTTCCCAGACGCGCATTGTCGTGATTACCCAACGGCAGACTGATATATCCCTTGCCGACAGTCTTCTTATACTGGTCCATATAGCTCTTCAGGAAGTCGGCGATGTCACCCTTGCCTTCAGCATCGAAGTAACTATGTCCCTCACTGACACCGTTCAGGATGCGCCAACTCTCTTTCTGGAATAGGTCGTTATAGCCCTTGAACCAATGGAAGAAGTCAACATGGAAGCAGTTGTCGAGGGCATCAGCAGGAAACGACCATTCAGCTACCATGAATCCACGTGGGTATTCTTTCTCCAGCAACTGACGTATCTCGCGCCAGAAGAGTTTTGTCTCGTTCTCGTTGGTATTGAAGAACTGTTCATTGCCTCTCACATGGCGCGTCTTCACCAGAGCACCAGCCATATCAGCACGGAAACCGTCTGCGCCCATATCCATCCAGAAACGTAACACGTCCTTCAGGTCTTCACGCATCGCCATCACATCAGGATGATTGGTAGGCAACTGCCATTTCTGATTGGGGTCGGGATTGGCAAAACCGAAGTTCAGTGCAGGCTGACACCAATAGAAGTTTCGCATGAACTGTCCGTTACGCTGTCCATAGCCTTTGACAAACTGTCCTGCAAATTCCATGGGGGGATCTACCCAGTTTGTCTCTGTCCAGATATAGTAGTTGGAGTATTTATTCTTCTCCTGCTTCTGTGATGCCACAAACCACGGATGATCGATGGCAGTATAGCTGATGACGTAGTCGAAGATGACATGCATGCCTCGCTTGTGAGCCTCTTCGAACAAACGTTTGGCATCCTCGTTGGTACCATAGCGTGGTGCTATTTTGTAGTAGTCGCGGATATCATAACCAGCGTCTTTGAAAGGTGAGTCAAAGAAGGGATTGAACCAGATGGCATCCACACCAAGACTCTTCACATAGTCGAGTTTACTGATGATTCCTTGTAAGTCGCCGATACCATCACCATCAGAGTCACAGAAAGTCTGCGGATAAATCTGATAGAATACCGCATTCTTCGCCCAGTCGGGCATCTTTGGAATCTCATACTTGCCTGTAATACTTTGCGCCGATAGCGTCAGCACACCCATCATTGCCATGAAGCAGAGAATTGTTCTTCGCATAATCATTATAGTTTTTGTGGTTTATTATTCTGCTGCGAAGATAATCAAAAATTTCCAAAGAACAAAATATCATACATGAAAATTTGTTCAGTATAGGTGGAGTTTGCTCATTTTTTCGTATCTTTGCACCATAAAAGGTACAAGTTGGCATCAAACCCATGAGCAGGAAATTGTTTTGCGAGTTATGTCCTTTCACTTATCGCCTGTCGATGGAGAAAGAGATTCTGAAGCGTCGTCTTAATGACCTCGTTCAGCGAATCCCTTTTGCTACCCAACGCACTAAGGAACTACTGCCAGTCATCGTCTATCGCCATAATTCCCTTATCCGACGCAGATTGGGAAATGTCAATATGCAACTGCAGGAGAACAAAGCCACCAATCTCGCTTTGGCAGTGAAACACATCGATGGACTGCTGATTCATCCTGGTGAGACTTTTTCTATCTGGCAACTCATAGGACGAACCACGAAGCGGAAGGGCTACAAAGAGGGACTCACGATAGCAAAAGGACAACCCTCTCAAGGTATCGGAGGCGGCATGTGCCAGTTGTCTAACCTCATCCACTGGATGGTGCTGCATAGTGAACTGACTATCATAGAGCATCATCATCACGATGGCTTAGACCTCTTCCCAGACTTTGGTCGTCAGATACCTTTCGGAACAGGCACCAGTATTTCCTATAACTACATCGATTATCGCTTCAAGAACAATACATCGAATACCTATCAACTCTGCCTCAAGGTGGATGATGAGTATTTGTGTGGTGAGTTGCGAGCGAAGGAGTCGCAGGCGGTGAGGTATATCGTGACACCATAGATGTTGCTACAGGTCAGTGTGTTGACACTCAGCTCATCCGCACCAATCATGCCAAAGTGATGTATGAGTGTCCTCCGACGATGGAGATTAGGGAGAAAGAATAATCATGGAGTTCATTCAAACGCTTTTTAAGGGAATCATTCAGGGAATCAGCCAGTTCATCACGAACGACCTGCATAATTATGTGCCCCTGTTTATCTTTGCAGCCATATTGATCGTAATAGTCAAGGCAAAGGACTGGATACAGAAATATAGAAAGTAATGACTAACAAACAACCACAATACGAAAAGATGCCGGAACACTACTTGTTGTGCTTCAATGACGAGTGTTCTCAGGCTGATAGCTGCCTGCACAGACTGGCAGCACAAAGCGGATTGCAGAAAGATGAAGTTGTAATGGTAGTGAATCCTACACGATTCTGTGGGATGAAATGCAAATATTACAAAGAAAACAAGGTAGCGATGATGGCTTATGGCATGAAAGACTCGTTTCATGACGTAAAGGCAGACCATATCGCCTCGCAACGTAATACGTTGATAAACCACTTTGGACGTGGCTCTTACTATCTGCGTCGCAACGGACTTCACGCTATTACACCAGAAGAACAGCAGTATATCGCCAGCGTTTTCCGTCATTACGGCTACGAAATCAAGTTTGATTTGATGAAAGAAGAGACTCAATGGCTGTAGTACAAGCGTCATGTACTGGCAGTACAGAAGCCTTGTACTACCAGTACAGAGCCTTTGTACCGATAGTACAGACGCTTTGTACACATCGAAAACAGCATCCTTTCCTCTGCTTCCTTTTAGTCTTTCATGTTGAAATGAAATAGTACTCAGAGTTGTAGTTATACTTCTCTCATCCACCATTCATCAGCATGAATGTTCATGAACTCGTCTTCACTATACCAAGTATAGCCAAACCAATCCGATGGGCAAAGACATCACAGAACGACAATATGAAAACAAATATGGGTCTCATTTTTATGAGAATCTAAGTCGTGACCTGTCTTTGGCTTTGAAATGATGACAAATACTCAGATAGGGAATATGCCCGATGATATTGAAGATAAATCTTAATCCATTGCCATTTATAGAATAACCTCAAAACTTTTTCTTTCGATAGCTTGTTCGTATTGTCTTTCTAAAGAATTATATGTGAGGAATTGCACGCGTTCTTTTATGTTACAGAAAGCAGATTCAGATATTTTCCTGTTAAACTCATTTTGTCTATTACTATCAGCAACGATAATCATGCGAGAACTAAAACCTGTGAGGTCTGAGAATTTTAATAAAGAATTCTGAATATCTGTAGAATGCTCTACCTCAAAGAAAGAATGAGGTATTTGATCTTGATTGAACCATATAACATCAATAGTTGAACTTCGCTTTACTAATCTTGGGACAGTATAAATAGGCATTGATTTAATGGTCCTGATTTCTCCTAAAGGTTTTTGAAGGAAGAGTTTGTTTTTGTCTTGTTCTGGTACAAAGGTTCCGAACTCTTTCATATTTCCCATTTCTACCAACAATCCCTGATAATAAGTGTGATTAAACTGTTGAATAGCATTTGATGAACTATTTTGAATAGTCTGAACTATAATGCCATTGGACTCTAATTGATGTCTGTAATCTTCAAGACCATATAATCCTTTTCTAATAACATATATTTCAGGAGTGTGTCTTACTATTCGCCTAATAGATGCCTGAGGAGTTTTTGTCCCCCATTTGCAATCTTCTATGGCAAATATCGTTTGATATATTTGTCCAAGAGTGGCGACACCACCTAATTGCTTTATAGTCTCAATTACAGCAGCAGCTTGAGTCATTATTATGTTATTTGGTGGCAAATATAGTTTATTTTTCTCTAATGTCCAAATGATTTGTTAATAAATGATCTTTATAATTAAACTATGATCTATTTTTCTGCCCTTTGAGGATTTATTAGTTACTTTGTATGATGTATGAAGAAGTACAGCATAGAGGTAATGGAGGTATTGAGTCGCATAGTAGAAGTAGAGGCTACAGACGAAGATGAAGCCACTGAGAAGGTGAGGCAGATGTATCGAAATTGCAAAATAGTGCTGGACGATTCTGATTACATACAAACAGAAATTATCGCGATAGATGAAAAGTAGAGCAGAGTGCTTGCAGTTTTCGGAATAAATCGTTAACTTTGCACCTGCTTCTGACAATAGTCTTGAGCGTTTTGACATCGTGGGAATTAGATAGTAGTATCTAAATTCGAAGAGACTTTTAACGAAAACAGTCCACCAAACTTGTTTAATACAGAGAGTCTCGGGGAATGCGGATACGCCTATTCTGTATAGGCGTACCCCTTCCTTTCCTTCTCTCTGTATGGGCTTCTGTGGTGGACGGCCTTCGTTAAGAGTTGGAAAACGGAGGCGGTACGCTTTCTTTTTGTCCACGTCAATGAGACAAAAAACGATGAGTACAGAAGCAAAGCCCTTTTTGAAATGGGCTGGAGGCAAAGGACAACTCTTATCACAATTGGAAGAACATCTGCCTAAAGAATTACTGAGGCAGACGTTTACCTATATTGAGCCATTTGTTGGTGGTGGAGCAATGTTGTTTTATATGCTCCGCAAGTTCGCTAACATTACACATGCTGTTATCAACGACATCAATCCGCATCTTGTAACAGCCTACCGTGTCATTAAAGAGCAGCCAAAAGAACTGATACGGAGACTCTCAGAATTGGAGCATGATTACTTTTCGCAATCTGATGAGGAAGCCAAGAAGGACTACTATCTAAATGCAAGAAACATTTTCAATGATACTCCACTTGACGATATTGACATCACGAAATATCTGATATTTTTGAATCGAACGTGCTTCAATGGCTTATATCGTGTCAATGCCAAGGGCAAGTTCAATGTACCATTTGGGAAGAATCTGCATCCCACGATTTGTAATGTTGAGACTATTCTGGCTGATAGTGAAATGTTGAATCGAGTAGATGTGACTATTCTTAATGGTGACTTTGAAAAGACAGCAGATGAAATGAGAAATGGATTGAACTTCTTCTATTTCGATCCTCCCTATCGTCCCCTTAATGCTACATCGAGTTTTAACTCATACGCAAAAGAGGAGTTTAACGATGACGAGCAAATACGTTTGCGTGATTTCTGTGCAAGGCTTGATAAACATTCCAATGTAAAGTGGATGTTAAGTAATGCCGATTGTTCAGCAAAGAATCCAGAAGATACTTTTTTCGAGGATATTTATGCGGACTATAATATTCATCGTGTATATGCCTCCCGTGCTATCAATGCGAATCCAGAGAAACGAGGTAAACTAACAGAACTCTTAATCAAGAACTATGAATAAGGATTTTAATCTTTTTATGTCTCAACTCCAAGAGACTAACCAGACATTGGATTTCTTTTGCGACTTTGATAAGATATCTGCAAATGTGGCAGAGGTAGAAATGAGTTTGAATACGCTTAATTATCTCATAGGTAAAGATGATTTAGCAAAAGGTGTTTCTGAAATATGGCGACGCGATGCAAAGGTCTTTGAAGTGCTTGGTATCTTGATTGCCGTTAGAGATGAAGGCAGGAAACCCGTGGTAGACAAAGAAGGAAATGTCGTATTACTGAAAAGTTATTTCGACTCAGAAAATAAAGTAGTAGAGTTCTTGCAAGGCACAGGTTTGTCAGAGATATTTAGTTCCAGAAGAATCAAAAACTTGGTAGACTATGTGTTTGGTATCGAAACGGGACTTGATACGAATGCTCGTAAAAATCGTAGTGGGCATATCATGGAAAATAGTGTAGCAAATATTCTTCGCATAAATAATATTCAGTTCCGCCAGGAGGTCTATTCTTCAGAGTTTCCTCAACTTTCCGTACTTGGTACAGATGAAAAGCGTTTTGATTTCTTTGTTAAGACTGCTAATAAGAAATATCTGATAGAAGTGAATTTCTATAGTGGTGGTGGCTCGAAACTGAATGAAGTAGCGCGTGCCTATACAGAACTGGCACCAAAAGTGAATTCTGTTGATGGTTTCGAATTTGTTTGGATTACAGATGGTATAGGGTGGAAGTCTGCACGTAATAAATTGGAAGAAGCCTATAACACAATCCCCAGAGTGTATAACCTAACAAATATCAACTCTTTCATTGATGAACTAAAAAGATGATAGCCCCATATTATAAATCTCCTTCTCACGATTTTAACTTACTTCATGGTGATACCTTTGAGTTGTTGCCACAATTCAATTTTAAGTTTGATATGATATTTGCCGACCCACCATATTTCTTGTCGAATGGTGGTATCAGTATTCAGAGTGGAAAGGTTGTCTGTGTTGATAAAGGTGAATGGGATAAAGGAATGCCACAAGAAGAGATTAATCAGTTTAATCAGGAATGGATATCCCTTTGTCGTGAGAAATTGAAAGACAATGGTACGATATGGATTAGTGGTACCTATCATAATATCTTCTCTGTTGCCAATGCGCTGACATCACTTGGCTTTAAGATATTGAATGTAATTACATGGGCGAAGACGAATCCACCGCCTAATGTGTCATGTAGGTATTTCACATATTCTACGGAGTTTATTATCTGGGCAAGAAAAAGTGAAAAGGTTGCGCATTATTATAATTATGAGTTGATGAAGCAGATTAATGGTGGCAAACAGATGCGTGATGTTTGGCTGATGCCTGCTATTGCTCCATGGGAAAAGAAATGTGGTAAGCATCCAACACAGAAACCAATATCAGTTTTGGCTCGTATCATTATGGCAAGTACGAAACATGGAGCATGGATTCTTGACCCCTTTGCTGGCTCATCAACAACTGGTATTGCTGCTAATTTATTAGGGCGACGTTTTTTAGGAATAGAGCGTGAACAGGAATTTGTAGAAATAAGTAAGGCTCGAAGAATAGAAATAGAGCATCTTAATACATTTCATGAGTATAAAAGCAAGATATTAGACATCAAACAATACGAGGAATCCAATTCCCTCTCCCTCGACTTTGCAGAAGAAGAACTGTTCGAGGATTTACCATTCTAAAGTTTGAAGAATTAGAGGAAGTACTTTTGCTTCTTCTTATGTTAGTTTCTTCTTGAACATCTGGCTCACGCTATGCACATATTCAGTAGGCGGCACTGTTGAATGTTGCAGTATTCTTGAAACCACATTTGCTGGCAATATCATTCATCGAGATGTCTGAATGTTCCATGAGTATCTTTGCAGCGTATTCTGCCCGTAGGGAATTGATATAGTCTTTTGTCCTCTCGGGCTCTTTATAACGTGGGACCAGTTTGCAGAACGTCTCTTGACTGACACCCATAAACTTAATCAGTGCATAATGGTCGAAATCTGGATCAGTGAAAGGTCTTTCCTTGTTCAAGTGGGCATCCATCTTCACAAAGAAGGAGTGTCCCTCGTCCATTATAATTTCCTTGTCAGTTTTCGGCTGTGGCTTCGACTGTTTATTCTTCAGCTTCTCTTCCTGCTCATCCAATGAAAGTTCCTCTTCACCCATTATTGCCCGATAGTCATCCAGTGCATTGAGTATTCGGAGAAGTTGTTCGTTTCGCTGACTGATAATTCTATTATAATGTAGGCTGATGCCTCCCAGCACGAGGAGTACTATCACGATGGAAATCAGTATAATGATCATGGTGTGGTCTCAATTAATGTTTAATGGAAAAGTGTTTTGTTCGGGTACAAAGATAAGGATTATTCTTTTAATTGGCAACATTTGACCTAAAAAGTATACACGATAGTCCCCAAAAATTTTTTGGACAGAAATGCTTGGTGGTTTCAGAAATAGTTCTTACCTTCGCAGAAGATTATGGCATATACATACGAATATCCGAGGCCGTCAGTGACGGCAGATTGTGTGGTGATAACCAAAGAGGACACACCACAGGTGTTACTTATTCAACGTGGCTTCGAACCATTCAAGGGCTGCTGGGCTATTCCTGGCGGTTTCATGAACATAGACGAGACGACGGAACAGTGTGCTATTCGTGAACTGGAAGAGGAGACAGGACTGAAGATTAGTGATGTGCGACAGATTGGTGCTTTCTCCAAAGTAGATCGCGACCCTCGTGGACGTACTATTACAGTGGCTTATCTTACCATTGTGGATGCTCCTCTGGAGGTCAAAGGACTGGATGATGCGGCAAAGGCACAGTGGTTTCCCCTTGCTGCTCTGCCATCATTAGCCTTCGACCATGCCGACATCCTGCGGGATGCTATCACACTTTATAAATCTATCATATAGTATTATATGGATAATTTGCAAGAGATATTTCCGATTGTTGACGAAGAGGGAAAGGTCATCGGCTCTGCCACACGTGGCGAATGCCATAGTGGGTCGAAGTTATTGCATCCTGTTGTACACTTGCATGTATTTAACTCCAAGGGTGATATCTATCTGCAACGCAGACCAGAATGGAAGGATATTCAGCCAGGCAAATGGGACACAGCCGTTGGCGGACATATAGATTATGGAGAAACACCAGAAGAGGCTCTGCATCGTGAGGTGCGTGAGGAACTGGATATCACGGACTTTCAGGCAGAATTCGTTGATAAGTATGTGTTTGAAAGCAAGCGTGAACGTGAACTGGTATATGTCAGTCGTACCATCTATGATGGTGAGATACGTCCATCGGCAGAGGAATTGGACGGAGGTCGCTTCTGGACGATACAGGAGATATACGAGGCAATGGGTAAGGACATCCTGACTCCTAATTTCGAGTACGAGTA
>CADCEW010000050.1 GCA_902800585.1 uncultured Prevotellaceae bacterium | reverse complement strand
GATGAAACAACGAGTAATTCTTTTATTGACAGCAATGATGTTTCTGGGTTGTGGTTCTCTGTATGCCCAGGCCAAGAGTTTCGCATCATTGATGAACAATGCCAAATGGGTAAGTACGGAGTATGGATTCCGCTATCCTGACTTCATGACTCCCATTCCTGAAATCTTTGTGGGTGACATCCCTGCCTCTGTCAACAAATGGGAATATAAGTCGGTCACTATGGCTTGCTGGCCGTTGTTAGGTTCTTGGGCTATCGAGGACTTCCCTGCCAAGGGTTCTTTCCTGACAGACTCTGTGAAAGTCAAGAGTATTACATATAAGAACAGTAAAGGTTCTATCTTCTCGGGTTATACCAGTGACGACCGAGTATGGTATTTACACAAATGCTACATACGAGGTGAGGCTGTGACGCATGTGAAGGCATTGGTGGTTATCTATCCGAAGTCAAAACAGTCGGAGGTCAAGAAACTGATTAACGTTGTGAAGAATTGGAGATAACGTTGAATTAGATATATCAGCGTACCTTTGTAAACTCCATCTTATCACCATCATCATCGAGAACGAGTTTGGTGGCTGTCAGTTCCTTGATGACTAAATCACCGTTTTGGGGAAGTTCTTTAACCACTTCAGGTTTCATGCCGGCAAGAGCTTCCTCCATCATCTTCTGGACAGTATCCTTGAGTTCCGGTTTCTCCTTAATCACCTTTTCCATTTCAGGTGTAAACTTCATCTTGTCAATATTCAGCTTCACCTTGTCTTTATTCATATTGATGGTGAGTTTCTTATCAGCCTGGGTGTATGTTCCTGGGAGTTGGAAGGATACCGTAAACTCACCTGCATCGTTGTCATTAACCACAACAACAGCCTTCATCGTGAGATTGGGTTTGTTGAAGATAAAATAAAGATCTATTGCAGTACCTTCATCATCGTTCATTTTACTAACCCATGTACCATTGAGGCTCTGTGCCTGCATTGCTACAGTAGCAATCAGTGAGAATACGAAGAAAAATAATCTTTTTGTCATGTTTTTAGTCTATTGAGTAATTTTGAGCCTCTTGTCGGATTCGAACCAACGACCCCGAGATTACAAATCACGTGCTCTGGCCAACTGAGCTAAAGAGGCGGGTGGGCAAGCTGACTATATCGCGCCGCTACAACCAAGTACCTTTGCTACGTTCCCGTCCTGGAGGATTCCGAGGGAGCTGGCCGTACAGGACTTGCCCGTCTTCGACGGCGAATGTCGGCTGCGCTCGGCAGAAAGTGAACTTTCTGCGCTCACTGGCACGACATTTGCCCATTTGTTACTATCGATTTCTCGATAAGCGGGTGCAAAGGTACAAAGAATTTTGAGAAACACAAAGAAAATCGACTTTTTTCTTTGCATTTCAATGGATTTGCAGTACCTTTGCACCCGTAATGACACCACAGGAATACATACAACTGAAAGCATTCGCTCGACAGGATGGTGCGCTACTTGCTTTATTGTGGACGGGAAGTCTTTATTGTTACATTCAAGGACTGACCTACCCCATGCTGGGTATCGTAGCACTGTTGCTGGTTGCTGCATCGCCTTTTTTTGCGGCAAGTCGGTTGCGTCATTTCCGTGACTACGGACGAGAGGGCATCATCTCCTTCTCTCGCAGTTATGCCTATACCATTTTAATTTTCTTCTATGCCGGCGTTCTGTTCGCCATAGCCATCTATGTCTATTTCGCTTTCCTCGACAAAGGCTTCTTTATGAGCAAAATCATGGAGATGTTTAGTTCGCCAGAGGGCAGAAAGGCTCTACAGGCATACGGTCTCGAAGGACAAATGGAAGAGAATCTTAAATTCCTGACGGAGTTGCGCCCAATAGATTTTGCCCTGAATATGTTGACCATCAACATCATCACAGGCTTCTTCCTCGGCGTACCTATCGCTGCTATTATGCAAAGGACAAAGAATTGAAAATTGAGAATTATGGATATTTCAGTAGTTATACCTTTATACAACGAGGACGAGTCACTGCCTGAACTCTACGACTGGATAGAGCGTGTGATGGCCCAGAACGCTTTCTCGTTTGAAGTCATCTTTGTCAATGACGGTTCTACGGACCATTCATGGGATGTCATCACAGAACTGGCAGCACGCTCAGAGCATGTTGGTTAGCGGCTACAAGCAGAAACGTCACGACCCATTGTCGAAGACACTGCCTACGAAACTCTTCAACGCCACAGCACGTAAGGTCAGTGGTATTAAGAACCTGCACGACTTCAACTGCGGACTGAAAGCCTATCGTCGTGAGGTGGTCAAGAATATCGAGGTCTTTGGTGAAATGCACCGTTTCATCCCCTATCTTGCCAAGAATGCTGGTTTTGACAAGATTGGTGAGAAGGTAGTACATCATCAGAAGCGCCAGTACGGCAAGTCGAAGTTCATGGGTTGGAACCGTTTCGTCAACGGTTATCTTGACTTGATGACACTATGGTTCCTTGGTACCTTTGGTAAGAAACCTATGCATGTCTTTGGCTTCTTGGGTACTATCGTGTTCATCATCGGTTTCCTCGCTGCATTCTTCTTGGGAGCACAGAAAGCGTGGGCACTCTACAACCATGTCCCCATGCGACTGATTACTGACTCTCCTTATTTCTATGTCGCCCTGACGATGATGATGATTGGTACGCAACTGTTCCTTGCAGGATTCCTGGGCGACCTTATCAGCCGAAACAGTGCAGGACGTAATGACTATCAGATAGAGGAGGAAATCAGATGCGGAAAATAATCGTGCTGATGTTGTCAGTAATCGTGATTGGGGCTTGCTCCTCTATTGACTGCCCCGTGAAGAACAGGGTATATACCGTGTATACACTGCTGAAAAGCAACGGTACTACTGATACGCTGACAGTGGACACGCTGACGATTCTGACACATTGCGCAAACGACTCAGACACTATCTTGCTCAATCATGAGACTAACTTCTCTGATTTTGACATTCCCATCAGTCATACTCAGCCAGAGGATGTCTTGTTTCTCACCCTACTCGACACGTTAGGCAACACCTATCATGACACCATCCGTGTCCAGAAAGAGAACTATCAACACTTCGAGTCTGTTGACTGTCAGGCAACCTACTTCCATAAACTGACTGGTGTAAGCAGCACTCATCATATCATAGATACCATCGAGATTAACAACCCAACCGTCAATTATGATGCAACGAACGAACATTTCCACATCTATTTCAAGGCTCGTTATTAGTCTTGTATTGCTTGTGGCAGCCTCATCAGCCCATGCGCAACTGAGAATATTCCGCATGGAGAAAGACTCGATACCACTGTTCCGAGGCTTCTCAGTGTCGTTCGACCTTGTAGGACCTGCCAAACTGATACTGAGTGACCATGGTGAGATAGAGGGAGGACTGCGTATCAATCTGCACGACCAGTGGTTTCCTGTCGTTGAGATTGGTGTGGGCAAGGCAGATCATAAGGGTGACGAGACGACAGGTATTTACTATAAGACGACTGCCCCTTACTTCCGTGTCGGTATTGACCTGAACCTGCTGAAGAACCAACATCAGGCTAATCGTCTATATGGTGGACTGCGCTATGCGTTCACGTCCTATAAAGTTGATATCTTACGACCCGACCTCATTGACCCTGTATGGAAATATCATTCAGATTTCGGAGAGGAAGGCATTAAATGTAATATGCACTGGTTTGAGGTAGTCTTCGGTGTTGAAGCCAAAATCTTCGGTCCTCTGCACTTAGGATGGAACGTACGCTACAAACGACGTATCACCCATAAAGAAGGAGACATCGGTCAGTCATGGTATGTACCTGGCTTCGGCATCAACGACACAGATAATCTCGGCGCCGACTTCAGGGTGATCATAGATATATAGGAACCAGAAAAACTATCAATAAAAGACTACTAACTATGAACCAGAAACGCAAGAAACAATTAATGTGGCAGGTACCTTTCCTCCTGCTGCTCATCATAGGCACCATCCTTATCATCCGTCAACAGCGATCCATGCCCTATCAGACGGATAAGGGTGGTATCTTCGGCACTTTCTATACTGTGACCTATCAGTCGGAAAAGAACTTCCAAAAAGAGATTGAGGCGGAACTAATGAAAGTGGATTCTGCCCTTTCTATGTTCAATGAGCATTCGATTATCTCGCGTATTAACAGAGGAAATGGCGGAGAGGCTAATAAGATGTTCATGGATGTGTTCAACAAGGCCTTGGAGGTCTCTGAAGAAACCGACGGCGCCTTCGATATCACAGTGGCTCCCTTAGTGAATGCGTGGGGGTTCGGATTCAAAAACGGAGAGACACCCACTCGCCAACAAGTAGACTCCATCCGCCGTTTCATCGGATGGAAGAAAGTGACTGCGGAGGGAATGAATATCAAGAAAAGCGACAGACGTGTGATGCTCGACTGCTCCGCGATTGCCAAAGGCTATGGGGTGGACATGGTAGCACAATTGTTGAAGTCGAAGGGCATCACGAACTATATGGTAGAGATTGGCGGTGAGGTGATTACCAGCGGCATCAATCCAAGAAGAGTACCTTGGAGAATAGCCGTCATCAAACCCACTGACGACACGCTGTCTGTCAACAATGATCGTCAGGCAGTACTGAACGTGACTGACAAAGCGATGGCAACCAGTGGCAACTACCGTCGTTTCTATTACAAGGGTGGTAAGCGGTATGCCCATACCATCGACCCCAAGACAGGCTATCCGGTGCAGCATAATATCCTCTCTGCCACTGTATTAGCAGCAGATTGCACTACTGCCGATGCCTATGCCACCTCATTCATGGTGATGGGACTTGAAAAGGCGAAAGCCATCCTTGAGAAACATCCTGAACTAATCGCGTATATCATCTATAACGACAAGGATAATAATTCGGCTGTCTGGTTTACCCCTTCACTTAAAGATAAAATAGAAGAATAATGCCATCACTCCATCTCTATGACAAACTGTTGCAGTTCACACTCTTTCAGGGTATGAGCCATGCTGACTTGATGGAGGTGGTGACACATACCAAGATCGGTTTCCATAAGTTTCCTGCAGGTAAACGACTTGTCGTCGTGGGAGAGCCATGTACCCGTCTTGCTTTCCTCATCAACGGGACGCTCAAAGTAGAATGCTTTGCCGACAACCACGCCTATCGGGTCACTGAAAGACTCACAGCACCATATCTTCCAGAACCAGAGCGACTCTTTGGCATCCATCAACAGTATAAATATACCTATACCGCCCTGACGGATGTCAACCTTATCACCATCGACAAACAGGAAGTCATGTTATTGTTAGAGACGCAGTTGGTCTTCCGTCTCAACATGCTTAACTTGATGGCGACAGAGACACAACGACTCTTACACCATCCTTGGCGCACTTGTCCGAAATCATTGCGTGAACGCATGATTCATTTCTTCTTCGCCCATTGCCAGTATCCTGCAGGACCCAAGACATTCCATATCCTCATGCAACAACTCGCAGACAACCTCAACGACAGTCGCTTGGATGTCTCAAAAGAACTCAATCAATTGCAAGAAGAAGGAATGCTCACACTCCATCGTGGACGCATTGATATTCCTATGATTGAGCGATTACTCATGTAATTCTGCTAAAAAATCTTGTAAAAGCCTTAGAGAAAGTACTTTCGTTCGAGAAAACTCAAATAAAATTTGGTTTTCTTCTCACTTATTCGTACTTTTGCACATTGATAGCGAGAACGTTAGTATGAGTGAGCATATCAATCCCTTTTTAAAACCTTACGGAACACCGCATGACACGGTGCCGTTTGACCGTATTCAATTGGAAGACTTCGAGGAGGCTTTCATGGAGGGAATACGCAGGGATAACGAGTATTTGGAGAAAACCATTAACAATCCCGAGAAGCCGACGTTCGACAATACCATCCTGAATCCTTTTGACGAGAATGATGGTTATTACGATTTGTTGGACAGGGTATCAACGGTGTTTTTCAACCTGCTCAGTGCAGAGACAAATGATGAGATGGATGCCCTCGCCCAGAAGATGCAACCCATCCTGACGAAACATGCCAACGACATGCGCCTCAACCCACAGTTGTTTGAACGTATCAAAAAAGTACACCTGCATCATCGCAGACTGACTCCAGAGGAGCAACGGTTGTTAGGCGACTGTTATGAGGGATTTGTACGTAGTGGTGCCTTGCTTGACGAGACTGGAAAAGAGAAACTCCGCCAACTGACGGAAGAGGCTTCTATGCTCTCGTTGCAGTTCTCGCAGAACCTGTTGAAGGAGAATAAGGCGTTTACACTCCATATAACAGACGAGGCACAACTCGACGGACTGCCAGAAACGGCTCGTGAGGCTGCTGCCATGACTGCAAAGGAGATGAACAAGGACGGATGGGTGTTCACGCTCGACATACCGAGCTACTCGCCATTTATGACCTACTCCACCCAAAGGGAGTTGCGCAAACAGATGTACATGGCCCGCAATACGGTATGTACGCATGACAACAGCGAGAACAATATCGAGATATGCAAGCGACTCATCAACCTCCGCAGGGAAATCGCACAGTTGTTAGGTTTCAAGACTTTTGCCGACTATGTGCTTAAACATCGTATGGCATCGAATGTCCGTAATGTCTATCGACTGCTCGACAATCTCATTGATGCCTATAAACCGACAGCACTTCAAGAACGGGATGAACTGAAGAAGATAGCCAAAAAAGAGGTCGACAAGATATATCCTTGGGATTCTGGTTTTTATTCCCATCAGCTTCAGATGAAGAAATACAATCTGGACGCAGAGATGCTACGTCCTTATTTCGAACTGTCGAAGGTTATCGAGGGTGTCTTCGGGCTGGCTAATAAACTCTATGGCATTTCTTTCAAGGAGAATAAAGACATTCCTGTATATCACCCCGACGTGAAAGCCTATGAGGTCTTCGACAAGGACGGCTCGTATCTTGCTGTGTTCTATGCTGACTTCCATCCCCGTAAGGGAAAACAGAGCGGTGCGTGGATGACAGAATATCAGGGACAATGGATTACCAAGAAAGGAGAGAATATCCGTCCACATGTCTCTGTAGTGATGAATCTCACCAAACCAACAGATGAGAAACCTGCCCTGCTGACACTCGGAGAAGTAGAGACTTTCCTGCATGAGTTTGGACATTCCCTGCACGGGATGTTTGCCAATACCCGTTTCGAGAGTCTTAGCGGCACCAACGTATGGTGGGACTTTGTGGAACTGCCTTCACAGTTCATGGAAAACTTCGCTATCGAAAAGGAATTTCTCCGTACTTTTGCCTTCCACTACCAGACAGGAGAGCCTTTGCCTGACGAGTTGATACGACGCATTGTAAAGAGCCGTAACTTCATGGTGGCTACAGCCTGTCTGCGACAAGTGTCATTAGGACTCCTTGATATGGCATACTATACCAAGAAAGATACGTTTGAGGACGACATCATCCCCTTCGAGAAGAAAGCATGGAAGAAGGCTATTATAGGTGAACAGTTGCCAGACACCTGCATGACAGTGCAGTTCTCACATATCATGGCAGGCGGCTATGCTGCCGGCTATTACAGCTATAAATGGGCGGAAGTGCTGGACGCAGATGCCTTCGCTGTCTTCAAACGACATGGTATCTTCGACCAAAAGACGGCACAAAGTTTCAGAGATAATATCCTCTCCAAAGGTGGAACGGAGCATCCAATGACGCTCTACAAACGTTTCCGAGGTGGAGAACCGACAATAGACGCATTATTGAAACGAAATGGTATCAAAAGAGAAACAAAGAAAGCTTGACCTGCGTTATCTGAAGATGGCAAGGATATGGGCGCAGAACTCTTACTGCCAACGCCGACAAGTGGGTGCATTGGTAGTGAAAGACGGTATGATTATCAGCGATGGCTATAATGGCACACCCAGTGGCTTCGAGAATATCTGTGAGGACGAGAATAACGTGACAAAGCCCTATGTGCTGCATGCCGAGGCAAATGCCATCACCAAACTCGCCCGTTCGAACAATAACAGCGAGGGAGCTACCATCTATATCACGGCATCACCATGTATCGAATGTGCAAAACTCATTATACAAGCCGGTATCAAACGGGTCGTCTATGGCGAACAATATCGTCTGACAGATGGTGTCGACCTGTTGAAACGTGCCGGTATTGAAACAATCTATATTAATCCTGACGAAGATGAATGAGAAGAAGAGCAACCGCTTCATGCCCCTATTGATGGCAATCAGCGTAGTCATCGGTATCCTGATAGGTACTTTCTACGCCAACCATTTCTCGGGCAACCGACTGAGCATCATCAACTCCAGCAGCAATAAACTGAATAATCTGTTGCGACTGATTGATGACCAATACGTTGACACTGTGAATGTCAACGACCTCGTAGAGAAGGCGATGCCCCAGATTCTTGCTGAACTGGATCCGCATTCTGTGTATATCGCAGCGAAGGATATGCAGATTGCCAACGATGATCTGAAAGGCTCATTCTCTGGTATTGGTATTGAGTTCACCATCCGCCAGGACACCCTGCATGTGCAACAGGTTATCAGCAACGGACCTGCAGAAAAGGCTGGTGTTCTTGCTGGCGATATGATTGTTTTAGTGGATGACAAACCTTTTACAGGAAAGACATTGACCAACGAAGAGGCCATGCATAAACTGAAAGGGCCAAAGGACACGAAGGTGAAATTAGGCATCAAGCGAAGAGGTGACAAGAAAATCCGTGATATCGTGGTAACCCGTGGTGACATTCCTACCAAGAGTATTACAGCCACTTACATGTTGGATGATAAGACAGGTTATATCCGTATCAAGAACTTCGGAGAGAACACATATCCAGAATTACTTATAGCATTGGCAAAACTCTCACAGCAGGGATTTGAGAATTTAACGATAGATTTGCGTGGAAACACAGGAGGTTATCTGGAATCTGCCGTACAGATTGCCAATGAGTTCCTGCCGAAAGGCAATCTTATCGTCTATACACAGGGACGCAAGTTTGCACGACAGGATTACCGCAGTGACGGACGAGGCTCTTATCAACAGATACCATTGGTCATACTCATCGACGAAGGCTCTGCCTCTGCCAGTGAGATTCTTGCAGGTGCCATCCAAGATAATGACCGTGGTACGATTATCGGAAGACGCTCGTTTGGTAAAGGATTAGTGCAGAAGCCGATGGCTTTCAACGACGGTTCGATGATCCGTCTGACCATTGCTCGTTATTACTCACCCTCAGGTCGTTGTATCCAGAAGCCTTATGTCTCTGGTGACAACAAAGACTATGAGGAAGACTTGCTGACTCGTTACCAACACGGAGAGTTCTTCTCGCAAGACAGTATCAAACATACGGGACCTGCCTATAAGACACGTATCGGACGTGAGGTATTCGGTGGTGGTGGTATCACACCTGATATCTTTGTAGCCGAAGACACAACAGATGTTACTTCCTATTATAAGCAGGCGTCTATGAGCGGACTGGTCCTCCAGTTTGCTTTTGACTACACAGACGAGAACCGTCAGAAACTGAATGAGTTCAAGAGCATGAAGGACTTGGAGAAATACCTGCTCAAGCAGAATACTGTAGAGAAGTTCGCCAACTATGCAGAAAAGAAGGGACTGAAACGTCGTAATCTTATGATTCAACGATCGCACAAACTATTGGAACGCTATATCAACAGCCGCATCATCTATAATATGATGAGTGAACAGGCATGGGTCGAATACCTGAACGAGGATGATCCAGCCATCAAGGAGACACTGAGCGTATTTAAGACCAACAGCGCTTTCCCTGCTCCGCCTGTCAAGAGTGAGCCTGTCAAGAAAGCAGCCTATGTAGGTCCCTTCGACTATCATGGCACGCACTCAAAGACTTCTTATACTGCCCGTCTCGCATGATGACAAAGCAGGAATTAAGACAAGCCATACGTCGTCAGAAGCATTTGCATGCTGACGACGATGTATCTGAGATACTGAAACGACTCCAGCAACACCCTTGTGTCGTCAAGGCAGACACTCTGTTACTATACAGTGCCTTACCTGACGAGGTTCCCACCCAGTCACTCTTAGATGAATTAGTAGCACAAGGGAAAACTGTTCTCTTGCCTCGTGTTGTCAGTGATACGGATATGGAATTACGACAATATACTGGAATGCAAGACTTACAGGCTGGAGCTTTTGGTATTCTGGAACCAACAGGCAAACTGTTTACTGATTATGAGAAGATTGATGTTGCCGTTGTTCCTGGTATGGCGTTCGACAAGAAAGGACATCGCTTAGGACGAGGAAAAGGATATTATGACCGTTTCCTTCGTTTACTTCCTAACACTTATAAGATAGGTATCTGTTTTTCGTGGCAGTTGGTTGACCATGTACCCACTGACGAGCATGATATCCTGATGGACCAAGTTCTTTCTTAGTTGAAGCGGATATCTGTAATCACCTGCTCACCCACCACGGCATTCAGTTTGTTCACCAACTCCTGTCGCATCATCGACAAATCAGAGCGTAAGGCAGGATTCGATAAACGAACGAACAAGGTCTGATTATAGATATAGGTATTCAGCGTATATCGGGTAATCACTGGACCTACAATCTCAGGCCATGCCTCCACCAGCCGTTTCTGTTTCAACGGTGTCTCTAGTCCTTGTTCACGCAGGTTACGCAACAAGACATCCTTGAGTGATTCTATATGCCGCTTAAACATCCTTTTCTGTGATTTCACCGTTATCTACATAAAATATCTTGTAGTCGAGAGCACTGCTTTGGAGTATCTGATCCAGATGGTCGCGATTAGTGTCTGTAATGAATATCTGTCCGAAAGCATCCCCAGAAACCAATCGTACTATCTGTTCCACTCTTTCCGCATCCAACTTGTCGAAGATATCATCCAACAACAGCAAGGGAGTTGTTTGGGAGGCAGTACGCTTCAGGAAGTCAAACTGGGCGAGTTTCAGGGCAATGGCATACGTCTTGTTTTGTCCTTGCGAACCTTCGCGCTTCATCTGATGTCCTCCCAGCGTAAACTCTAAATCATCGCGATGAATACCATGCAGCGAATAACCAACGGCAAGGTCTTTGGCACGATCGCGCTGGATAATCTCCAATAACGGACCACGCTGACAATGAGAGAGATAGTTCAGTCCCACCTTCTCCCTCCCAGAAGATATTTGATCATAATATTGCTGAAAGACAGGCACCAGTTCCTGCACAAAGGCATCACGCTTACGATAGATTTCTTCGCCAGCCTCTGCCATCTGTTCCTCCCATATCTGCAACACCATCGGATCAGGAGCAGGGTCTTCCTGTTTCAGAAGCGTGTTTCTTTGTTGATGTGCATTATTATAACGGGCAAGAGCATCGATATAGGAACGGTCGTACTGGGAAATCACCATATCCATCAGGCGACGACGCTCCTCACTACTCCCTTCTATCAACAAGGTATCAGAAGGAGAAACAACTACCAATGGTATCAGTCCGATATGCTCTGACAATCGCTTATACTCCTTCTTGTTACGTTTGAAATGCTTCTTCTGTCCCCGCTTCATACCAACGGAGATTAACTCGGAGTTCTCAGAGTTCTCGGAGTACTCACCTTCTATCATACAGAAAGGCTCTTCATGACGGATAACCTGCGAATCGATGGGATTCGAGGCAGAGCGACAAAATGATAGATAATACACAGCATCCAGCACATTCGTCTTTCCCACTCCGTTATGTCCGATGAAACAGTTCATCTTTGGTGACAGCAACAGAGTAGCCTCACGAATATTCTTATAGTTGAGTATCGACAGCTTTTTGAGTATCATTTGACTGCAAAGATAGTATTTTTATGGCAAACATACAAATTTTTCGCTTTTCACTTTTCACTTTTATTTCGTACCTTTGAATATGTTCGAAAGTACTCCCGTTCGAAAAAACTCAAATAAATTTGGTTTTTTTCTCACTTATTCGTACCTTTGCACCCGATTTATATCCGATTAATAAATAATTACATTATAATGGCAAACAAAAACCAACAAGCCGCCCCTGAGATTCAGGAGCACGTTAACAAAGCAGAAGCCTTTTTCGAGAAGTATAAGAAGGCTATCATCATCGGTGTTATCGCAGTGATTGTTATCGTTGTAGGTGCTATCCTCCTTAACAATTACTATTTCACTCCTCGTGCTAACGAGGCAAGTACAGAACTCGGCAAGTATCAGGAACTCTTCGACACCGAGCAGTATGACAAGGCGCTCCCTGGCTTCCAGAAGGTAGCAAACGACTACGGTTCTACTGACGCAGGTAATCTTGCACAACTCTACATCGGTCTCTGTCAGGCTAATCTCGGCAAATGGCAGGAGGCTGTCAATGCACTGGAGAACTACAGCAGCAAGGGTGATGCGATGGTTTCACCTGCTGCAGAGGCTGCCTTAGGCAATGCTTATGCTAACCTCAACCAACTCGACAAGGCTGTGGAGCACTTGAAGAAAGCTGCTAAGATGGCTGACAACAATTCACTCTCTCCCACTTTCCTCATTCAGGCTGGTGAGATTTTAGAAAGTCAGGGCAAGAAGGACGAGGCTCTGAAACTGTATCAGGAGATTAAGGAGAAGTATTTCAACTCCATTCAGTATCAGACCATCGACGAGTATATCGAACGTGCATCTGCTAAATAATGGCTACCAAGAATCTTTCTGAGTACAACATTGAGACAGTACCCGATGCGTCGAACATGATATTCGGCATTGTGGTGTCTGAATGGAACCCTGAGATTACAGGTGCCTTGCTTGACGGATGTCGCAACACATTGGAGAAGCATGGCGCATTGCCAGAGAATATCCATGTAAAGACAGTCCCTGGTTCTTTCGAACTCATTTATGGTGCTCGTCAGATGACATTGAACGATGGCTATGACGCTGTCATCATACTTGGTTGTGTCATCCGTGGTGAGACTCCCCATTTCGACTATATCTGTCAGGGAGTCACTCAAGGCATCGCCCGTCTCAACGCTACCAACAACATCCCCGTTGTCTTTGGTCTGCTGACTACTGAGAATATGCAACAGGCTCTTGACCGTGCTGGCGGCCGTTTAGGCAACAAGGGTGACGAATGTGCAGTTGTAGCCATCAAGATGGCAAAGTTCTAAGCGACAACATTATAATCAGAATAATATAAGGAGTGCCCCAAGCACTCCTTTATTGTCTCCCAATTCTTTTTGTTGTCTTTTTTTTGGTGGTTTACTCACTTTTTTGTACCTTCGCATGCATATTTATGATGTCAATATGAAGAGATTTGGATTGTTGCCACAGATTGTTGGCGCCATCGTATTGGGGCTTTTGATCGGTCGTGTGTTGCCTGAAGTGTGGGTACGCATATTTGTAACTTTCAACTATGTGTTCAGCCAGTTTCTGGGCTTCCTTATACCACTGATCATCATCGGTCTGGTAACACCTGCTATCGCTAACATCGGGCATGCGGCCAGCAAGCTATTGCTGATGACGGTGGGACTGGCTTATGCTGATACCATCGTTGCGGGTCTGCTGGCATACGTGACTGGGACGGCGTTCTTCCCTATGCTGATAGAAACTGAGGCATCGATAGTGGCGGAGAAGACCGATACGTTGCAGCCTTTCTTCCAGTTGCATATTCCTGCCTTTCTCGACGTGATGACTGCGCTGGTGAGTTCGTTCGTGGTAGGTATCGGAATGGCTTATACGAACACGCCGATCCTGATGAAGGGCTTTTCGGAGTTCCGCGCAATCATCGAAAAGACTATCCAGGCAGCCATCATCCCGATTCTGCCGTTCTATATCTTCGGTATCTTTCTCAGTATGACGAAGACGGGGGAGTCCTATCACATCATTCTGGTGTTTGCCAAGGTGATCTGTATTATCTTCCTGCTGCATATCGTAATCCTGCTCTATGAATTTCTGGTTGCCGGCGGACTGGCTCGGAAGAATCCGCTGCGACTGTTGATGAATATGCTGCCTGCCTATATGACAGCTTTAGGCACCTCATCGAGCGCTGCCACGATACCTGTGACACTGCAACAGACGAAGAAGAATGGTGTGAGCGACGAGATAGCCAGTTTCTGCATACCACTCTGTGCCACGATTCACATCCCAGGCTCGATGATGAAGATTACTGCATGCGCACTGACTGTATGTCTTATCAACGGATTGCCTCACACCCTGCCACTCTTCATTCATTTCATTCTGCTTTTGGGTGTCTGTATGGTGGCTGCGCCTGGTGTGCCTGGTGGAGCAGCGATGGCGGCATTGGGCCCGTTGGCAGGTGTGCTTGGCTTCGATCCTGAAGCACAGGCACTGATGATTGCCCTCTACATCGCAATGGACTCTTTCGGAACGGCCTGTAACGTAACAGGGGACGGTGCCTTAACGGTCATCATCGACAAGATACATCATCAGTCATAAAATTATTTCGTTTTTCACTTTTCGTTTTCCGTTTTTCTTTTTATCTTTGCAAACGAGAATGATAAATCACATTATTAATCATTAAAACGAATGACTATGAAACTGACCTCAAAGAAAATGATGGCCGTCATCGGACTCTTGGCTGCCATGTTGTTTGCACCAGTTTTGGAAGCAAGTGCACAGGATGTTCCTTCTATCCCTCGTAAGACAACCGTCAAGAAGACGAAGAAGGTGAAAAAGAATGCCAATGTGGTATGGGGCACCGATTACGACTATCTCTCTACCCGCTACATCGACTATGATGACATCAGTGGCTACGATCGTGGACAGATTCGTGTATTGAAGAACTCCATCTATGCACGTCATGGACGCATCTTCAAGGATGCCGAACTGCGTGAGTATTTCGAGCAGCAGAGTTGGTATCATGGATACCGAAAGGAGATTCCTGCTGGAGAGTTTAATAAATATGAGAATGCAAACATTGCATTCCTATTAAAATACGAGTAATGAAGAGATTCTTTAAAACGACAGCTGCACTGGCAGGAATGGTCAGTGTGGCTGTCATCCTTTTTACTGCTATCCCTGCGTCAGCACAACAATCGATTCCCCAAGGAGCAAAGATCCTGATAAAGGCCTACCCTAACTTCATCAAGGGTTATGAGAATGGTTATTTGCTGATGTCTGACGGGACGAAGATGCTGTATGACGACAGACGACAGAAATCATTCGAGCAGAAGTTGGACGATGCCGACCCTGAGGATATGTTTGCCTTCAAATACGACAGAAAGTCATGGACGCCTGAGTATTTGCAGGACGCAGGCCGTAGTCGTTGTGAGCAACTCTTCAAAAAGATGTATGGAGCCTCAGCAGCGGAAGTCAGTAGAAACCTTGTCAGTGTGCCTTGGGCTGGTGGAAAGGTACAGTTTACGAAAATCAACGGAGCCGCAGACAGTCTTCGCGCTGTTGCCAAGGAACTGGAGAAACACCCGGAGTTGCGCTCCTATCTGAAGTCGTCCGGCACGTTCTATTGGCGTAAGGTCAGAGGTGCCAACCGCCAGAGTGCCCACTCCTATGGCATGACCATCGACATTGCCGTTGCGAAGAGTGACTACTGGTTATGGAAGAATCCAGGCAAGAAAGAGACGGAAAAGATTGTCTATGCCAATCGCTTCCCCAAAGAACTGGTACTTATCTTCGAGAAACATGGTTTTATCTGGGGCGGTCGCTGGTATCATTATGACACCATGCACTTTGAGTTCCGCCCAGAGATTCTGATGGCAAATCCATAATATAAATAAGGTATGAAACTGATTAGTTGGAACGTGAACGGATTGAGGTCTTGCGAGAGCAAGGGCTTCAGTGATATCTTCAATGAATTGGATGCTGACTTCTTCTGTCTGCAAGAGACGAAGATGCAGGAAGGGCAGTTAGACTTACGGTTTGAGGGATATACCTCCTATTGGAACTATGCTGAGAAGAAAGGCTACTCTGGTACGGCTATCTTTACGAAACACAAGCCCCTGAATGTAGAATATGGTATCGGCATCGACCTGCACGACCATGAGGGACGTGTCATCACCTTGGAGATGCAAGATTTCTTTCTTGTATGCTGCTACACCCCTAACTCGCAAGACGGACTGAAACGACTGGAATATCGTCTGTCGTGGGAAGATGCTTTCCGTGCCTATCTGAAGCGACTCGATCAGCAAAAACCCGTCATCCTTTGTGGTGACTTGAATGTTGCCCATGAGGAGATAGACCTAAAAAATCCCAAGAGCAATCGCATGAATGCCGGCTTTACAGACGAGGAGCGTGAAAAGTTCAGTGACTTGTTGGCTTGTGGCTTCATCGATACCTTCCGAACACTCTATCCAGAACAGGTCACTTACTCATGGTGGTCCTATCGCTTTCAGGCTCGACAGAAGAACGCTGGATGGCGCATCGACTACTTTGTAACCTCCGAGCGATTACGTCCTCAGATTGTGGATGCGAAGATACATACGGATATTTATGGCTCCGACCATTGTCCTGTGGAATTGATGATTGAAAATTGAAAGTTTCGATTTAGCGAGAGCAGAGCCATGCTTGCATGAGCTATGCCGAGCGTGAGAAACTTGGACGAAGTCAAAGTTGAAAGGTTAAAAGAATTAAAAGAAAATAACCATCTATCAAAATAGTTTGTATATTTGCCGCGGTTTTAAACCACTAAACATGTTTTACTAAAAAGAGAAAGTTATGAAAAAAATTCTTTTCGTTGTGATGGCTATGGTTGCCATCGGATTCACTGCTTGTAACAACAAGGCTCAGCAAGGTGAGGCTACTGACAGTACAGAAGTTACTATCAATGTTGATGACGAGGCTAATGCTACTATCTCTGCTCTGACAGAGCAGATTGAGGCAAAGGATGCTACTAAGTTGCAGGAAGTTCTTGCTTCTATTAAGGAGAAGATTGCTGAGTTCATCAAGACCAATCCTGATGCTGCCAAGGAGTATGTTGCTAAGGTGCAGGGCTTTTTGAAGGAGAATGCTGACAAGATCAAGGCTTTTGCTGGTGAGAACGCTGCTATTGCTTCTGCTGTTGCTGCTATCACAGACGTAGAGCCCGATGCTGTTGTCAGTGGTTTGCTGGAACAGGTTGGCGATGCTGCTACCGATGCTAAGGACGCTGCCGTTGACGCTGTCAATGAGAAAGTTGACGAGGCTAAGCAGGCTGCCGAGGACAAGGCCAACGAAGTAAAGGACGCTGCCAAGGAGAAGGCTGCTGGTGCCATTGACGGTGCTGCAGATGCTGCAAAGAAAGGCTTAGGAATTTAATAGATTGAGAATTGACAATTGAGAATTAATTCTTAATTCGCTGAATAAAAGAGCCGGTTCGCTGAATATTTTTGGCGGACCGGCTCTTTCCTTTTATATTTGCATCATCTAATCTGAGTATTAACGACTAAAACGGAACAAATATGAAAAAGATGATGTTATTTCTGCTGTTGGCAACAGCCATGATGACCATCCCAACAGGGTGCTCATCCGATGACCCATTGTCATCTTATGGTACTGGCGAATATGGTAACGATTGGGATAATACTGGCGGCGATGCCACATCGGCCACTTCTGCCTATGCAGACCTGACTTCCTTTGGTGTGGTTATCGACAAGACAACGGCAGAGCCTACAAGTACTGCAAAAGCTACCTATCCAGAAGGTATCACGGAAAGCAGTAAAGATGTTTTTGGAACAGTGGTGAATATCGACATGTCGAACCCCACAGCCTCAACAGAGAATGGTGTGACAATAACAGTCAACGATAATGATGTAACTGCCAATCATGGGAATACAGAAGGAATCTGTTATGTGGTGACAGGTACAACAACAGATGGATCGTTGACAATTGAAGGCAAGGCTGATTATGAGGTCAACCTCAACAATGCAGATATCACCAATACCAGGAGTACGGCTCTCGACTTGGAAAGCAAGAACAATGCGTTTGTCACATTGACAGGAAGCAACACACTGACAGATGGTATCACTGCAGATGACAGTCACAAAGGTGCACTCTTC
>CADCEW010000049.1 GCA_902800585.1 uncultured Prevotellaceae bacterium | reverse complement strand
ATAAGCGCTGTTTTCATTTTCTTTGTATCTGCCATAAAATATAACGTTATATAATTTTTTCGTTGAAAATTGGACTGCAAAATTACAAAAAAAGCATCACACTTCATCATCTTTTAACTAAAAAATTACTCGCACATAAAAATAAATAATGTATATCAATGTTAAAGGCATCGTTTTCTCCCCCTTCATTCTTCTTTCGGTATTATCTGCGACTTTCGCTACAGGGGCAACTTTTTATGACTACGTTTGGATAGTTCGGAAATAATATGTAATTTTGCAGCGAATATAATTAGACTGATTTTAGTCTTCTTAAAAAGAATACAAAAATTTGATAGTAACTGAAATTTATTTATGGGGCGCAGTTATAGTAGCATGTTTACTGGGTGTTTCTATAATAGCTCTTGCCATCGTTGACAGTCGGATGCTGAAGCGAATACTGACCATATTTGTAGTGACGGTGTTGCAGATGGCTGTGGTATTAGCTGTCGTATGGTTTTGCTATCAAACACATTCCATATGGTCTTATCTGCTTTGGTACTTGTTAATATTGTTTTTGTCTACTTGCTGGTGCCTATATCCATTACATTCCGTGTGGAAAAAGATAGTGATGCCCATAGGTATTGCGATGCTAGTTGGCAGCATTGTAGTGGCAGGCAGTACGTTGCTCATGCTGTCTGCCAAAGTCTTTGTGCCGATATACTCGGTATTGATGGCTTGTTTGACGGCTTCGATGATTCAAACCATGTTGAACTTCCAACGCAGCCTGCATCAGCCAATGGCTCAGAAGCCGGAACTGTCATGGCGCGAGAGTGTCTTACCTCAAGTAAGATTGATGGCCCAACCTTTGATAATGGTCATACCTACATTATATGCTGGTATGCTGCTGGGCAGTATTCCTGCCTTCAATGGTCTGATCATCACCTTGCTGCTGATCTCAGCCTCTTTCATTGCCAACGTATTAACAGGCATCATCGCGTTGTCGATAATCAAAAAATTACGGGGACGGTTTTGCTGATTCATCCCAAAAGCCTTCTATGTATTGGAATAAGTGAGAGGAAAGGTCATAACAATGTTCACAGGGCTTTTCTGTAGCGGGACCCAGGATTGAACTGGGGACCTCATGATTATGAATCATGCGCTCTAACCAGCTGAGCTATCCCGCCATGATTTTAGAAATCGGGTGCAAAGGTAATACAATCTTTTCAATTGGCAAAACTTTTTTCAAAAAAAGAAAATATTTCTTTGTTTTCTACTCTTTGTTGATAAAAAAAAGATGTTTTTTCTTTGTTTTTTATTCCATTTTACTTATCTTTGCAAACAGAGTAAAGTAACTAACCTGTTTGGATATGCATAAAAACATACTAAAGAAGGAATACCCCTTATCGGCAAAGTCGCCCAAAATTGTATGGGACATGATCAGCAACGCCGCAGGTTTGCAAAAATGGATTGCCGATGTAGTGACAGAAGGTGAGGGCACGATGACATTCACATGGGGACACCCGTGGACGGAACGCGACACTAAAGTATCAAGAATTCTGGAAATAGAGAAATATAGTCATATCAAGATGAAGTGGGATTATCAGGAGGATGATCCAGAAGCCTATTGGGAGATGCGCATCGAGCAGAGCGAACTCACAGGAAACTTGAATCTGTTGATTACTGACTATGCTGATGCCGAGGATATTGACGACTTGAACGGCTTATGGGACTCCAATATGGAGCGGTTGCATCAGGTCAGTGGTTTTCTGTTGTAAGTCATCCACACTTCATAAAAGTGATAAAAAAACGAAATATTTGCCGTGCTCTAATATTTTTGTGCTAATTTTGCAGGCTAATAGAGCGCATCACGCCAATGTTTCGCATCAAGAAATTAGACATATTAATTGTTAAGCAGTTCGGACTGCTTTTCTTCGGAACGTTCTTCATCTGCCAGTTTGTGCTGATGATGCAGTTCCTGTGGCGATATGTCGACGAATTAATTGGTAAAGGACTCTCGTTGGAAGTGATGGCACAGTTCTTCTGGTATATGGGACTGATGTTGATGCCGCAGGCTTTCCCCCTTGCCATTTTGCTGAGTTCGCTCATCTCCTACGGAAACCTTGGAGAGAGTTCTGAGTTGACAGCCATTAAGTCGGCAGGCATCTCCCTGTTGCAATCGATGCGCTCCCTGATAGTCATCGTCACCATCATCGCTGGCATCTCCTTCTATTTCCAAGAAGTCATTGGTCCGCAGGCCTTTATCTCTTTCCGACAGTTATTGATTTCCATGCAGCAGAAAAATCCTGAGGTGGAGATTCCTGAAGGTATCTTCTACGATGGTATCAGCGGTTCAAACCTCTACGTACAGAAGAAAGACCTGAATACAGGTATGCTCTACGGCATTATGATATACCGCATGAATGGAGGTTATGACGATGCCGCCGTCATTCTTGCCGACTCAGGACAGATGCAGACGACGCAAGAGAAGAAACATTTGCTACTCACACTCTACAGCGGTGAGTGGTTTGAGAATATGCGCTCGCAAGATGTGGCAGGTTCTGCCAACGTGCCCTATCGCCGTGAGACATTTGCCAACAAACGTATCGTATTGGATTTCGACGGAGGTTTCAATATGCAAGAGGCTGGCTGGATTGCCAGTGACGCCCGTTCGAAGAGTATGAGAATGATTCTGCACGACCTTGACTCCATCCGTGAGTTCAATGATTCCGTAGGACACCAGTTCTATCACGAGGCATGCGCGCTCTCCTTCAATGTTCCATCCATCGACAAGAAAGACTCCCTCAAGGCTGTTGCCGAGGTAAAAAACAATGTCGTCAACTTCGATTCCGCCTATGCGAAACTTTCACCAGAGGCCAAACAACGTGTTATGACAACAGCCGTCAGTGAAGCGAATACGGCAGTCAGCGATTTGCAGTTCAAGGCAGAATACTCGGAAGCGTTGAACTATAATGACCGTTTTCATATGCTTGAAGCTATCAACAAGGTCACGCTGTCACTTACCTGTCTGATTTTCTTCTTTATCGGCGCACCGTTAGGTGCCATCATCCGCAAAGGAGGACTCGGTGTACCTATCATCATCTCTGTGTTAGTGTTCATCGTCTTCTACCTCTTAGACCACTCTGGTACGCAAATGGCTAAAGACGACAACTGGACAGTATGGTTTGGAAAATTATTAGGAACCTTTGTCCTGACACCTATTGCCGTTTTCTTTACCTATAAGGCTAACAACGACTCCGTAGTATTCAATATCGACCTTTACAAGCAACTACTCTATCGTATGCTCGGACTCCGTGACAAACGGCATATCAACAGCAAGGAGGTCATCATTGAGGATCCCATCTACATGGCAGATGCGTACCATTTGCTGCGTATCAACCAAGAGATTGAGCAATACAGTGCTGAGCATCAACTGCTGCATCTGCCCAATCCCATCAAGGTATTTTTCCGCCCTGGTGACGATCAAACCATTCGCCGTATCAGTGACGAGTTAGAGGAAGTCATAGAGGACTTGTCGAACACCAGAGACAGGGGTGTCCTTACCTACCTCAATCGCTACCCTATCGTTGCTACCCATGCACATACCAGACCTTTCCGTCGGAAATGGCTGAACATCATAACAGGACTGATACTTCCTGCAGGACTTTTCTTCTATCTGAGGATGTGCCGTTTCCGCTTGCGCTTGCGTAAGGATTTGAACTCTATCACCCATACAAACACTTTGATGGTACAGCGTATCTCAGAAACAAATCCAAGCATTCCCGTCACTTTAGATGAGTTACGGAAGATGCCATTCATCATAGAACTCATTAATAATAATAAATAAGGTATATAATATATGGAGAGTCTCAAACTCAATACAATCGAAGAAGCATTAGAAGATTTCCGTGAGGGGAAGTTTGTTATCGTCGTCGATGATGAGGACCGTGAGAATGAGGGAGACCTCATTTGTGCGGCAGAGAAGATTACACCTGAGATGGTGAATTTCATGCTCAAGAATGCACGAGGCTTGCTATGCGCACCCATCACCATCAGTCGTAGTCAGGAACTGGACTTGCCGCATCAAGTACAGGACAACACTTCCCTGTTGGGTACTCCTTTTACAGTCACTATCGATAAGATAGAAGGATGCACAACGGGAGTCTCCGCCCATGACCGTGCAGCCACGATTCGTGCCCTCGCCGATCCGACATCCACTCCAAAGACCTTCGGACGACCAGGACATGTCAATCCGCTCTATGCACAGGACAACGGAGTTTTACGCCGAAGCGGACATACCGAGGCAGCTATTGACCTCTGCAAACTATCTGGTCTCTATCCAGCAGGTGCCTTGATGGAGATTATGAATGATGACGGCACCATGGCGAGAATGCCTGAACTGCTTGCCTTTGCCCATGAGCATGATATGAAGATTGTCACTATCAAGGACCTGATTGCCTACCGTCTCCAGAAGGAGTCATTGATTGAAGTCGGTGAGGAGGTGGAGATGCCTACTGACTACGGACACTTCAAACTTATCCCCTTCAGACAGAAAAGTAATGGTTTGGAGCACATGGCACTCATCAAAGGGGAATGGAAAGAAGACGAACCTATCCTCGTGCGTGTTCATTCCTCCTGTATGACAGGTGATATCCTCGGCTCCAAGCGATGTGACTGCGGAGAACAGTTGCATAAAGCTATGCAGACGATAGAGAAAGAAGGCAAGGGCGTTGTCATCTATATGCAGCAGGAGGGACGAGGTATTGGACTGATGAACAAGATTGCTGCATATAAGTTACAAGAAGAAGGACTCGATACTGTTGATGCGAATGTGCACCTTGGTTTCAAACCGGACGAACGTGACTACGGATGCGGTGCCCAGATGTTACGTCACTTGGGAGTTCATAAGATGCGTCTGCTCACCAATAACCCTGTCAAGCGTGTCGGTTTGGAGGCATACGGACTGGAAATCGTGGAGAATGTGCCTATCGAAGTCACTCCCAACCCCTATAACCTGCGATATCTGGAAACGAAGAAAAACCGAATGGGACACACCCTTCATCTGAAATAAAAGTAAAAAGTAAAAAGGTTAAAGCAAAAAGTGACACTTTTCTTCGTTTAAAAAGAATAAAATGATTACTTTTGCAACTCATTACAAACACTAACAAACAAATATGGCACAATTATCTGACCGTTTGCAACGACTAGCACCCTCTGCCACCCTTGCCATGTCACAGAAAAGTTCTGAGATGAAGGCACAAGGCATTGATGTGATTAACATGAGTGTAGGGGAACCTGACTTCAATACTCCTGATCATATCAAAGAGGCAGCGAAGAAAGCCGTTGACGATAATTTCTCAAGATACTCACCTGTTCCAGGATATCCTGACTTGCGCAAGGCAATTGTCGCAAAACTCAAGAATGAGAACCATCTCGACTATACTATCAATGAGATTTTAGTCTCCAACGGTGCTAAACAGAGTGTATGCAACACTGTGATGGCACTCGTCAACCCTGGTGATGAGGTTATCATCCCTGCTCCCTATTGGGTCAGTTACCCCCAAATGGTATTGTTGGCAGGTGGAACGCCCGTCTTCGTCGAGGCAGGTTTTGAACAGAACTTCAAGATGACTCCTGAACAGTTGGAGGCTGCCATCACACCCAAGACACGCCTGCTGATCCTCTGCTCTCCTAGTAATCCAACTGGAAGTGTGTATAGCAAGGCGGAACTAGAAGGACTCGCTAATGTCATCAAACGCCACGATGACCTGTTCGTACTTGCTGATGAGATCTATGAGCATATCAATTACGTGGGCAAACACGAAAGCATTGCACAATTCCCTGACATGAAAGAACGCAGCATCATTGTCAATGGTGTCAGCAAAGCATACGCCATGACAGGATGGCGTATCGGATATATCGCAGCCCCCGAATGGATTGTCAAAGGCTGCAATAAACTGCAAGGTCAGTATACCAGTGGTCCTTGCTCTGTCAGTCAGAAGGCTGCTGAGTTCGCCTACACGGCAAGTCAGGAATGCGTAGAGGAAATGCGCAAGGCATTTGAACGTCGTCGCGACCTGATTGTCAAACTGGCAAAGGATATTCCTGGCCTGGAAGTAAATGTTCCAGAAGGAGCTTTCTATCTCTTCCCTAAGTGCAGCAGTTTCTTTGGGAAAAGTGATGGTGAGAAGACCATTAACAATTCAACGGATTTAGCCATGTACCTGTTGGAGAAAGGACATGTGGCAACAGTCGGCGGAGATGCCTTCGGCGACCCTGACTGCTTCCGTATGAGTTATGCTACCAGTGATGAAAATATCGTAGAAGCGATGCGTCGTATCAAGGATGTTTTGGCTCAGTTAAGATAAAAATTGATTATTGTCAAGTTAAAAGTTCTTAAATGAGCGGTTTAAACGTCGTAAATTGTTATCTTTGCCGAAAGATATACGTCCTTAATCGGTATTATCGATACCTAAAACTGGGCAATTAGCACTAAATCAGAAACATATAACAAACTTAATTTATTTAATAACTAAAATTTTAAACTTTCAAAATTATGGCAACTACACAAAAAGCAGCCCCCGCTAAGAAGAGCCAGGGCTTTCAGGGAGTAAAAGGAGCATTCTGGATTATCGTTGTTTGCTTCATTCTCGCAGTATTGTTCTTCAAGTATTTCCTTGGTAATAGCGACCACATCGGTCCTAACGGCGAGGTTATCGACGGTAACATGTGGGGTACTATCTACAAAGGTGGTATCGTTGTGCCCGTTATCTTGACTCTGTTGTTCACTGTGCTCGCTCTTTCTATCGAGCGTGGTCTGGCTCTCCGCACCGCTTTTGGTAAGGGTAAGCTTCCTCAGTTCGTTTCTAACATCAAGGCTGCTCTGAACGCTAACGATTTCGCAAAGGCTCAGGATCTCTGCGAGAAGCAGCGTGGTACCGTAGCTAACGTTGTTGGCGCTTCTCTCCGTGCATACAAGGAGATGGAAGGTGTTTCTGGCATTAAGAAAGCTCAGAAGATTGCTAAGATTCAGCAGGCTCACGAAGAGGCCACTCAGTTGGAGATGCCTACACTGACCATGAATATGCCTATCATTGCTACTATCGTTACTCTGGGTACACTGACCGCTCTGTTCGGAACCGTTGTAGGTATGATTCGTTCATTCGCTGCTCTGGCCGCTGGTGGTGGTGCTGACTCTCAGGCTCTGTCACTCGGTATTTCTGAGGCCTTGGTTAACACGGCATCAGGTATCTTGACATCATGGGTAGCCGTTGTTGCTTACAACTACTACACCAACAAGATTGACAAGTTGACATTCGCCCTCGACGAGGTTGGTTATTCAATTGCTCAGACCTACGAAGCAAACCACACAGAAGAGGCTTAATTTTTGCTAACCCTTTAATATTTTATCACTATGGGTAAAGTAAAAATTAAGAAAAGCGACATCTGGATAGACATGACTCCAATGTCTGACGTGATGGTGCTTTTGCTGACCTTCTTCATGATGACGTCTACGTTCGTGAAGAATGAGCCAGTAAAGGTTAACACACCACAGTCAGCTGCGAAGCTCAAGGTTCCAGAGAACAATGTTCTGAACATCACGATCAACCCTCAGGGTAAGGTGTTCATGAGCTTGGACAACGTGAACTATCTGAAAGCGACCATGCTGGGAATGATCGACAAGTGGGGTATTTCCCTCACACCAGCACAGCAGCAGAAGTTCTTGGATGAGACACAGTTTGGTGTGCCCATGGATAAGTTGGCTCAGTATCTCTCTCTTCCTCAGAGTAAGATGGCAGAGGCACTTGCCAAAGAAGGAATTCCAACCGACAGTATCGACAACGGTGATGGTACTAAAGGTAAGAGTGAATTCCAGATGTGGGTAGACGAGGCTATGAACTCTGGAGAAGACATGAAGATCTGTATCAAGGCAGATTCTAAGACTCCCTACAAGGTTATCAAGGCTGTCATGGCAGAACTTCGCTCTATGGATCAGAACCGTTATCAGTTAATTACATCGTTTAAAGAAACGGAGGATTAAGGAATGGCTAAACAAAAAGCAAGTAAGCAGAAAAAGATGAATGTCCGCGTCGACTTCACGCCGATGGTGGATATGATGATGCTTCTTATCACATTCTTCATGCTCTGTACCTCTCTGAGCAAGCCTCAGGCGATGCAGTTGACCATGCCGAGTAACGATAAGAACGTTCAAGACCAGGATCGTAACGCCACCAAGGAATCACATACTATTACATTCTATCTGGCTGGCAACGACAAGATCTATTACATCAAGGGTATTCCCAAGTATGACGATCCCAGTTGTCTCAAAGAGACCACTTGGGGCAAAGAGGGAATCCGTGCGGTCTTGACTGAGCATCGTACTGAAGAAGGAATCATTCCAGTAGCCCGTATCCGTATGGCAAAGCTGGAACTCGACAAGAAGAAGAAGGAAACCAATATGCCGGACAGCACTTATAACAATGAGTTGGCAAAGATCCGTAATGGTGAAGTTAACGGCGAGAAGATTCCTACTCTGACCATCATTATCAAACCGATGGATTCATCCACGTATGAGAACATGGTCACCGCTCTCGATGAAATGCAGATATGCAGTATTGGTAAGTACGTCATTGACGAGATTAGCCCGGACGACAAGAAACTTCTTGATTCCAAGGGAATTAAGTAATGACATTATTAACATCTAAAACAACTTAGAACTATGTCAAAAATTGATTTGATTGACAATGGATGGGTTGACCTTGTATTCGAAGGAAGAAACAAGGCGTATGGTGCTTACCAGTTGCGTAAGAACACAGGCGTCCGTAATGTATGGTCTATCATCATTATGGTTGCCCTTGCAGCACTCCTTGGTATTATCATTGGAGTCAATGCCATCATTGAAGCAAATAGTAAGGAAGAAATCTCCGCAGAGGTTGAACTCTCACAGATTGCCAAGAAAGAGGTAAAGGTTGAGAAGAAAGCTCCTGTGAAGATTGAAGAAGCAAAACCAGTAGAAAAGGTAAAGAGCTCTGTGAAGTTCGTACCCCCTGTTATTAAGAAGGACTCTGAGGTAAAGCCTGAGGAAGAGTTGAAGTCACAGGATGACTTGAACAAGAGTAAGACTGCCATCGGTTCTTTCGACGTAAAGGGTAACGACGACGCAGCTGGCGAGGTATTGAAAGCCAAGGAAGTCATTGCTCAGCCCGAGCCTCCAAAGGAGGAAGAGACGAAAGTCTTCGACGTTGTAGAGCAGATGCCTTCATTCCCTGGTGGACAAGCAGCCTTGATGTCTTACCTCAGCAACAACATCAAGTATCCGCAAATAGCTATGGAGAACGGTGTTCAGGGTCGTGTTGTATGTACCTTCGTTGTTGAGCGTGACGGTTCAATCACAGACATTAGAGTTGTCCGTGGTGTTGACCCCTCACTTGATAAAGAGGCCATCCGCGTGCTGAAGTCTATGCCTCACTGGATTCCTGGTAAGCAGAACGGTTCGGCTGTACGTGTGAAGTTCACCGTTCCGGTAACCTTCAAACTGCAATAAGGTTTCATGACAAAGAACGTATTCAACATATTTGTTGGATTAATGATATTGCTTTTTGGCTTGTACTCCTGTAAAGGGAGCAAGCCGAAAAGCAATCGTACTGATACCTATTCGTCAGGGACAATTCAGTTTGCCTCTGACGATAGTTTCTCACCTATCATTGACGAAGAGGTAGAGATGTTCAATATCGACCATCCCAAAGCAGAGATCACACCTATTTATACAAATGAGCAAGATGCGGTGAAGATGCTGATGGATGAAAAGATATTTCTTGCCATTACCTCCCGTCAGTTTACCAAGAACGAATACAATACGCTGAAAAACAAAGGATACAAGTCGATGAAGTCGGCTCCTATCGCCTATGACGGACTTGCTTTGATTGTCAACGTAGATAATCCTGATACCTGTATCACAGTCAAAGATATTGCCCGTATCCTCAGTGGTGAGGCAAAGAAATGGAGCGACATCTATCCCAACTCCAAACAAGGAGATATTGAGGTTGTTTTTGACAATCCCAAATCAAGTACAGTGCGTTATGCACAGGACTCTATCCTCGGTGGTAAGCCCATTAACAGTCCGAACATTCAGGCTGTCAATAAGTCTGCCGAGGTTATCAATTATGTTGAGAAAACGAAGAATGCCATCGGTATTATCGGTTCCAATTGGCTCAACGACAAACGTGACACCACCAATGTCACCTTCAAGAAGAATATCCGTGTGATGTCTGTCAGCCGCATGGAGACAGCCACCCCCTATAATAGTTGGAAACCCTATCAGTATTATATATATAATGATAGCTATCCACTTATCCGGACAATCTACTGCCTGTTGAATGACTCCTATCGCGGGCTGCCGTTCGGATTCTCCAATTATCTGGCATCGCCTAAAGGACAAATGATTATCTTCCACTCGTCCCTTTTGCCTGCCTATGGTAATATGACGACACGTAATGTTATCGTTAAATAATGATATCACATTAAACTTTAAGGAAAAAGTATCATCAAATAATCGAGTAAGGTTAATAACTAATACAATTAGAATTATGAAAGCAATCAAATATTTATTCATGGGAGCGCTGATGATAGGATTCAGCACTCAGTCAATGGCACAGGACGGCAGCCAGGCTGACGTTAACGCCGTAAAGAACATTATTAGTAGCAAACCCGCTGACATCGACAAGCAGATGAAACCATTCTACAAGGCAAACAAGAAGAATGCGGATAATCTAGTTGCCTTTGGTCGTGCCTTCTTCGAGGCAAAAGACACAGCGAGAGCTCGCGAGTATGCACGTTATGCCTTGGAAACCAAGAAGAACAAGTTTGCCCCTGCATTCATCCTGTTGGGTGACATTGAGGCTCTTGCCGACAATGGTGGACAGGCAGCAGAGCAGTACAATCAGGCAATTTACGCAGACCCGAAGAATCCTGAGGCTTACTTCAAGTATGCAAATGTGTATCGTAAGATCAGTCCTACTGAGGCTATTGCCAAGTTAGAGGACCTCCGTGCACAGCGTCCTGATATAGCTGTTGACGCAATTGCCGGCCGTATCTACTATAATGCTAATGATTTCGACAAGGCAATGCATTACTATGACAAGGCCGACAGATCCAAGATGGAAGAGCGCGACTTGAGCGACTATGCGATGGCAGCCTTCTTCAAACAACAGAACCAGAAGAGTCTTGACATTGCAAAGGAGGGTCTTAAACGTAATCCTCGTCATGCCGCCTTTAACCGTCTGGCCTTCTTTAACAGCACAGACTTGCAGAAATATGACGATGCCTTGATGTATGCTGATGCTTTGTTCAACAAGTCTGACTCCGCCAAGTTCTCTTATTACGACTACACCTATTATGGAAATGCCTATAATGGAGCCAAGCAGAGTGACAAGGCTATCGAAATGTATCTGAAAGCTTTGCAGCAGGAAGATATGGACAACAAAGACAAGCGTGCAGGTGTTATCAAGCAACTCTCTGACGCTTATCTGGAGAAAGAAGATTTCCCCAATGCCATTAAGCACTATCAGGACTATCTCTCTAATATTGACAAGCCCAGTGCTAATGACCTTGCAGGACTGGCTTCACTCCACATGCAGCATGGTTCTTCTTTGACAGCAGGCGAGCAGATTGCAGCCTACCAGCGTGCAGATGCAGCCTATGCAGATCTTGCTAATAAGTACGAGAATGCAATGGAGTATGCAACCTTTATGCGTGCTCGTGTCAACAGTCAGATGGACCCCGACCAGTCTAAAGGCCTCGCTCTTCCCTATTATCAGAAGTTAGCAGACGTTCTTGGTCCTAAGGCAGACAAGGACAATACTGACAAGGCGCGTCTGAAGGAGAGTTATCATTATCTGATTTCCTACTTCTTCATTCAGAAGGACGATAAGGCTACTGCTACAAAGTATGCGCAGAAGCTGATTGAGATTGATCCTGAGAGCACCATTGCCAAGCAGGTTCTTGAAATGCAATAAATATGAAGATATGAAAGGGACGCAAGTGAAATTTTGCGTCCCTTTTTATACAACAGCCAACCAATACCTATGAATCTAAGGAAACTACACTACGTTACCATCTGTTGTCTGTTAGGTCTGTTTGTAGGACTGACAGCCTGTACGAATGGTGGCAAACAAGTTTCCTATGACAAAGGTATTGACGAAGAGAAAGACTCTTTTGTCAACCAAGCCATCGCCAAAGATCCAGAGTATGCTCTCCTGTTGATAGACAGTCTGGAAGACAAGAGAATTATCTCTGAATATCTGTCGAACTACTATCGTGGACAGGCTTATTCCAAATTAGGACAGGAGTTATCAGCAGAACTTTATTATAAGAGAGCACTGACTAACGACGAGATATACCAGGAGCATCCAGCCCTCTACTATTATATCTGTGACCAACTCTCTACGATTCTCACCAACAAAGGGGATCAGGATGGAGCTGTATCTATTGCCACAGAAGCCTATGCCCGTGTACAGAAAGACACTACTCAAGCAGGACACTCTTGGACAGCCGTACTCTTGCATGACATTGGTTATAGTCTGATGCAGTTAGGTCGCCATGAAGAAGCAGAGAAGAGTTTTACACAATCATGGAATACCCTGAAGCAATTAGTCACCGAGAATCCTTCCTTTGACAACCTCTACACATGGGCAAGAATCACTTACAACATCATTGATGCCTATACTAGCACTGAACAGTTCCATCAGGCTGAGCCGTGGCTCGCTCAAGGTGAAGAGGCAATCACCAGACTGACATCCTCTCCTGAGTGTCCTCGCCAGACTGCAGAAGAGTTTATTGGAGGCCTCAACACCCATAAGGCACTCGTATATATCAAGACAGGAAAACGTGATGAAGCGGAAAAAGCATACAAACGTTTCCTGAATACGACCTATTCCCATACCAATAACGGCCTGATTGAACATAGTGAATACTTGGAACTCGCTGAACGCTGGAACGAACTCGCCAATCTGACACCAAGGGTTGACTCTGTCGTGCAGTCATGGAAGATACCTTATTCCTTGTATTACCTGAAGGCATACATGAAGCCTTACCTGATGGGATATCTCAAATCCGGGCGCAAGGAAGAGGCACTGAAGATGGCAGAGCGCTTGGCTTTAGTCATCGACTCCGTCGATAACTATGAGCGACAACATAATGCAGCAGAACTTGCCATTATATATGAGACGCAGGAGAAAGAGAAACAGATCGCTGAACAACAGTCACAACTCACAAGTCAGCGTTACTTGTCTATTCTCGTCGCTGTTGTCATCATCCTTGTCTCCATGGTTATCATCGCCTTCCTGAGACTCCGTTCTGCAGAAAGTCTGGCAGAAAAGAACCGTGAACTGAAGCAGAAGAATGATGAACTGATGGCTGCCAACGAAAGGGCTGAGGAGTCGTCACGCATGAAGACAGACTTCATCCAGCAGATATCCCATGAAATCAGAACACCTTTGAATGTGCTCAGCGGGTTTACACAAATCCTGACGACTCCCCATGTCGAACTGGAAGAGAAGGAAAGGATGGACATCAATCTGCGCATTACCCAGAATACCAATCGCATCACAGAACTTGTCAATAAAATGCTGGAACTCTCTGACATCCATAGCAAGGCTGTTATTGAGCGTACAGATAATGTAACTACCATTCAGATTGCAGCACAGGCAGCGCAGGACTCTGGTATCCAACAGGCGAAACACATCACTTTCCGTCTGGAATACGATCAAGAGGCAGACAAGATTATACGGACAAACTCCCATTCAGCAGTAAGAGCACTGATTCTCCTGCTTCATAATGCCCAGAAATTCACCAAGGAGGGTTCTGTAGAACTGAAAGTTTCGATAGACCCAGAAGCATCCATGATAGTATATACTGTCACTGACACAGGTATTGGCATTCCTCCTGAAGAGTCGGAGCGCATCTTCGAAGAGTTCCTGCAACTTGACCAGTATTATGATGGAACAGGCATTGGCTTGAGTGTAGCACGCAGTATCGCCCAGCGTCTTGGTGGTAATATTTGGCTTGACACCACCTATACTGAAGGGGCACGTTTCTTGTTTACCCTTCCTGACAAGCAATAAAAAAGGCTTTCCTTGTGGGAAAGCCTATGTTCTTTTCAACAATATCCTAACTTATGCCGGGAGGCTGATAGCCTCTGACGGACAAACGTCAGCACATGTACCGCACTCTGTGCAGAGGTCGGGGTTGATAGAATACTTATCGCCCTCAGAGATAGCTCCTGCGGGGCACTCATCGATACATGTTCCACATGCGATGCAGTCGTCACCAATTACGTATGCCATAATTCTTTTAATTTAAAAATGAATACTAAATACTTACTTATTATGATGCAAAGGTAGAAATATTTTTTGAATTATACCTATTCATAGTGAGATATTTTAGTAATTTATACGTCGTCGAAATAATAAACAACCCCCACCCTGCGTTATATATATTGTGAAAAGAAAACTGTTTTTCGTCATAATACTGCTGATGCTGGGCATCCTTGGAGGACATGCTCAGGAACGTAAGATACAGCATAAACCCTATATCGATTTGCGTCCAATGCATTTCGGTATATTGGTGGGTGCCCATCTGCAAGATATTGAGTTCGAGAATGTCGGTCCACAGACGCTTATCGATGAGGAAGGGAATATACATGATTACCTTATCGTAACAGATGCCGATAAATGGAACCCTGGTTTCTCTGTTGGTGTACTTGGAGAGATACGCCTTCATGAGAATGTTGCCCTGCGTTTTACGCCTACCATGCATTTCGGAGCCAAGCATCTCACCTTCCTTGACCTGCAAAACATAGATGAAGATGGACAACATCCTAAGGTGACACAGGACTTAAAGAACACTTATGTCGCCCTGCCTATCAATATTAAGTTCGCTGCTCCTCGTTGGAACAACTATCGTCCTTTTATCTCGGCTGGTGTAAGTGGCATGATTAACCTGACCAGTGCCAGCGAAGACTATGTCAGTCTGAAGCGTTTCAGCACGATGGTGGAAGTAGGTATCGGCTGTGACTTCTATCTTCCTTTCTTCAAACTGATTCCGGAGTTGAAGTTCTGTTATGGTTTGAGCAATGATCTCGATACCAATCATATCAATGAACTGCTCGATTTCAACAAACGTCCCTATGCAGGGAGTGTGCGAAACGCCCAGAACAAAATGATTATGCTAACCTTCTACTTTGAGTAAAGGTTCAGTATCATCTTACCCACAAAAATGGAATGCTTGCCTTCATGGTCGACAAGGACGTCCTTGCCGTCAAGGTTTTTCTCGTATCTGTCATAGACAAGATACGTATGGCTATGGCCTCCCAACACCAGATCGATGTTGCGAGAATGATTAACCACATACTGATCGTCGTCGCCTCCTACCTTCCATCCTAAGTGAGAGATGCAGATAACCACATCACACTTCTTCTCCTCCTTCAACATTGTCGCTGTCTCCAAGGCAACCTTCGCAGGATCAAGATACTTCACACCCACGCAGTTTTTAGCCGCAACGAGTCCTTCCATCTTCTTTCCGATGCCAAACACGCCTATCTTCACTCCATTGCGCTTAATGATGATATAGGGTTTGACGAGTCCTTCCACTGGTGTTCCTGTAAAGTCGTAGTTGGCACACACAATGGGGAAGGTTGCCATGCGGAAGATGCGTGCCATCTCTTCCAGTCCGGCATCGAACTCATGATTACCAATCATCACAGCATCATAGCCCATCCTGTTCATCAGTCCTACTTCTACTTCGCCTTTGAACATCGTGAAATAAGCAGACCCTTGGAAGAAATCACCTGAATCGAAGAGCAATAGGTCTGGATGTTTCTCTCGCTCCTGCCTCAACATCTCGATACGTCTGATCATACCTGCCCTACCCGCCTTCATCGTATCAGGCAACTGACTGCTGATTGGCTGTATCGTACTATGCATATCACCTGTATGCAACACCACCAACTGCTTCTGTTTCTGGGCAGAAACGCTTAAAGGTAATAGGGCAAGTAGAAATATATAAACGCTCTTCATCATCTCAATTCTCAATTTGAATTCTTCCTTCTATCTCCGCATCCACTTTCTTTCCCTGTTTCATCATCTCTCGGAAGTAGTTCATGATGACGAAGCGGGAGTTATTCTCTTTCTCTTGGGGCGAGTGGATATTCCTCGACTTTTTGAGAGCCAGCATCTTGTCATTGCCACCCAACAGGTAGTCGATGGTTGCAAAGCGATAGTCTTTCTTCGGATCAATCTCCTGACCATGGAGTGTCGCACTCACCAGTTTTCCGTCTTTTGTGATGACCATACGTACAGCATGACTGACACCATCGCCACCATGACTTGCCATCTGTGAGAAGAGTTCCAGCACTTCCGCCCCAGAGAGGGTGCCAAAAGCAATCTTATTCTCAAAGGGAGCGATGTCGAGTATATCGCCATAGGTCACTTTCCCTTCTGGCAAACTGGCGCGAATACCTCCCATGTTATACACGCCAAAGTCTACTTGTTCGTTATAGTCTTTTGCTGCCCAAACCATAATGTCTGCCAACAAGTTAGACAACTCGCTCTCTGGACGATAGGATTGCATGTATTTGGCAGAATAACCCACCACTGGTCCCATGATACTATCGACGACATGTTGATAAGGTGCCAGGAAAGCAACAGCCTCCGCATCCTGATGAGTGTCATAGCGCGCATCTACTACGATACGCGAACGCTCGATGGATACCACCTGGTAATGAGTCTTACAAGACACGATTATCAGTGCCATCACTACCAAGATAGATAGTTTTTTACGCATAGTTTTTGCCTTTTTCTATGGCAAAAGTACAAAAATTATTCGAAATATTTCGCTGTATCAAGAAAAAGTTGTACCTTTGCATCCGCTTTTCGGCGTGTTGCGTTGGAACGATACAACAATTTAATGATTAAAACAAATGGATTTAATTAAAGTTGCTGAAGAAGCATTTGCAACCGGCAAGCAGTTCCCAGAGTTTAAGGCTGGTGATACAGTTACTGTCGCTTACAAAATTATCGAGGGTTCCAAGGAGCGTATCCAGCTCTATCGTGGCGTAGTCATCAAGATCAGCGGCCATGGTGAGAAGAAACGTTTCACTGTTCGTAAGATGTCTGGTACCGTTGGCGTAGAGCGTATCTTCCCCATCGAGTCTCCAAACATTGAGAGCATCGAAGTGAACAAGGTTGGTAAAGTTCGTCGCGCTAAGCTTTACTATCTGCGCAATCTGACAGGTAAGGCTGCACGCATCAAGGAGAAGCGTCGCAATATAGGCGAGTAATCTCTCAACCCTTAACAGCATAAAAGAGACATCCCCATAAGGATGTCTCTTTTTGTTTGTATCATGTATTAATTATGATTGTTTCTTCTTTCCTACCTCATAATTTGACTCACCATCGTCCTCGCCATGCAAGGCTTCCTGAAACGACTCCCAGTCTTGGAAACCAGCCAATAGCGACAACCTGTCGAGTGTCTTCCTGTTAGGCTTCTTCAGCAACTCATGCTCAACAGCCTCCAAAAGTTTCTTTAATGCATGCCTCTTTTTCTCCATAACGCTGCAAAATTACAATTATTTTTTGTAACTTTGCATCTCATTTATCAAAAAACAAGCAGAAAAATGGAAAATCAACTCTTCAAGTATAGTGAAGTACCAGCAGACTGGGCGCTCTGTTTCCTCGATGAATGCCCACTCAAAGAACAATGCCAGCGATGGCTTGCCTATAGTTATGCCCCAAAAGGTACAACCATACATTCGTGTGTAACGCCTCATGCCCTCGACAAAGGCAAGTGTCGCTATTACGTCAAACCTGAGCCTATCCGTGTCGCCTACGGCTTTGGCGACCTCTTTCGCCAAGTTCGACGTGACGATTATCACGCCATGAAAGATGAATTAATCGATTATTTCGGAAGCAGCACTTACTATTATCGCTATCGTCGTGGCGAGTATCCACTCACTCCAAAGCAACAATCTTGGATGCGCCAACTCTTCAGTCGATACGGATATAACGACAATATTGAGTTCAACAAGTTCGGAAACCTCTATACATTCCCTGTCGGAAGGTCGGAGGAATAGCACTTTTCAACCAAAAAGAACGCTTTAGCGAGTTGTGCCAATGCTTGACACAACTCGTTTCATACGTTGACACATGTCTTGTCACGCTTTGACACAAAGTGTGTCAACCGTTTGACAAACTTTTTGTCAAACTATGATTCAATTTTTGACAAAGTTTGAATCGTAAGGAATTATAGTTCTTTGTAGTGTA
>CADCEW010000048.1 GCA_902800585.1 uncultured Prevotellaceae bacterium | reverse complement strand
TAAAACTCAGGTTAAAAGGAAAAAGCCCTGTAGAATACAGGACACTATATGAACAAAATACTTAATATTAATCCGTCCAACTTTTTGGGGTCACTTCAGTGGTGATAGGGTACCTGTTAGGTAGGTGTTTGCCAAACACCTACCTAGTCTCAACCCCTTTATTTATCGGCATTTCAGCCATGTTTAGGTAGGAGGGTAGGTGTTTTTGCAAAATTCTAAATTTTTCACAATTTGAAAACAGCATACTTTTGACCCAAAAGTAGCATACTTACGACTCAAAAGTAATATACTTACGACCCCAAAGTAGCATACTTTCACATCGAAAGTGATATGTTTTTATCCCATTTTTATGCCAAAAATCGGAGGTAACTGTCACTACTGCCACTCAGGAATGCTCATAAATAGGGCGTTTGTGACAGTAGTGGCAGTAGTGGCATTAAAAAAACATTTTTGTTTATGACATGTAGTCGATGATAAGTTTCCGTTTTAACGCTTATTATCTCGATTGCTAATTATAGTATGTTGCGAGGTTTGAATACTATAATTATCTTTGCATCGGCTTAAAACAATAATATAATGCAACAACATCACCCTATTCTTGAACTCTTTGGCAAGAACGTCCAGAGGCTTCGTACAGAGCAGAACATCTCACAAGAGAAGTTAGCAGAAAAGGCTCATCTTCATCGTACATACATCGGTATGGTGGAACGTGCTGAACGTAACATTACGCTTATCAATATGCAGAAGATTGCCAGTGCCTTAGGGGTTCAGATCGGTGAATTGTTGGAGGGATAATTATGGCAAAGAAAAAAGTCAATATAGTCAATTTACCAGAAGAAATAACAGAAGAAGGACTAAAGATGTATGGTTCTACGTCTTATGAGACGCAGATAGCCATATTAAGCCACTATCTTCACAACCTTAAAGGCAAGCGTGATGTAGCTTCAGGCAAGAAACGCGATGAGATAATAGAAGCGATTCGCGACTACATAGAATACAAACGTCAATACGACAAGAAGAATCCCATATGGGATAATGTCAGTGACGAGAAGGTTGTAGAAGCAGCAGATAGTCCTCTTGAAAGTGATTTGTTTGCAGATTTCTTTAGCATACCCTTCCCTGCACCCAAGAAACCAAAGTTCACCTTTATTGATTTATTTGCAGGAATAGGTGGCTTTCGTATTGCAATGCAAGAACTTGGTGGAAAATGCGTATACTCTTCTGAGTTTGATGCCCAAGCACAAAAAACATATATGGCTAACTATGGCGAAATGCCTTTTGGTGATATAACAAAAGAAATAACAAAGAGTTACATTCCAGACCATTTTGATGTGCTTTGTGGTGGATTTCCTTGTCAGGCATTCTCTTTGGCTGGTAGAAGATTGGGATTTGAAGATGAGACCCGAGGTACATTGTTTTTTGAAATAGAGGAGATACTCCGTCGTAAACAACCAAAGGCATTCTTCTTGGAGAATGTAAAAGGATTGATGATTCACAAAGGAGGCCAAACTATAAAGACAATTCTTGAACACCTTGACAAAGTTGGCTATGATGTGGTCCCACCTCAGACTGTTAATGCTATGGACTTTGGTGTGCCTCAACATCGTGAACGTGTCTATATTATAGGATTCCGTAAAGACCTTCATATTGATATTAGCAAATTTAATTATCCAGAGCCTCAGACAACGGGTAAGAAACGTCCTCGATTCCGTGATGTGATGGAGAAGCATGAAGTATCAGTAAAATACTATCTGTCTAATGTATATGTAGAAACACTGATTCGTCATAGGGCTCGTCATGAAGCAGCAGGTCATGGATTTGGCTATGAGATTATCGATACTGATGGTGTAGCAAATGCTATCGTCGTAGGAGGTATGGGAAGAGAAAGGAATCTTGTTATAGATAAGAGACTTACAGACTTCACGCCTGTTACAAATATTAAAGGTGAGGTCAATCACGATGGTATACGTAGAATGACCCCACGTGAATGGGCGCGTCTTCAGGGATTTCCTGAAGAATTCAAAATCGTGGTTGCAGATGCCTCTGCATATAAGCAGTTTGGTAATTCTGTAGCTATACCAGCCGTTAAGGCAACAGCAAAAAATGAACTAAAATTATTAGGAGTGATATAATCTTAAGAGATATGGGTATTTTGCATCAAAAGGGAATAGTGAAAAATAAGTCATCAAAGACAGCAAAGACTTTTGAAAGCTTGTTTGGTGACGTAGATTTTGAACACGTTCATTATACTTCGCCAAAAGATTACATCAAACAGTATTGGGACAAATACAAAGAAGGTGGATTGTCAAATAACACCATGAATGGTAATCTTTTCGAAATTATCATATACACCTTGCTATATCGAGAAGGTTTGACTCCTTTCTATACACAGGCCAAAGTTGCATTTGTTCCAAATGTGGAATTTGATACGATTTTATATACCCCAGCAAGACCAATCAGTTTGTCTCTTAAAACAAGTTTAAGGGAAAGGTATAAGCAAGCAGATTTGGAAGCAATAGCCTTGGTTCATGTTCATAGACGAGCAAAGAGTTATTTATTAACATTGGACCCTAATGAAGCAGCGATTTGTAAATCAAAAATTAAAAACGGGGAAATCATAGGATTAGATAGAATTATTGATTGCAACACCTCTGATATTGATAATCTCATTTTTGAGCTAAAACAAATACAAGACGAATTACAAGTCTCGCCTAAAGTAGAAGTTATAAAAGGCAACTTAATAGAATAAGCTATGGCAATAACCGGAAATAAAGGAGAGTGGAGTGAGATATATGCTCTTTTTCGCTTATTAGGCGAAGGGAAAGTTCATGCTGGCGATGCAGATTTGAATAAACTCAATTTGTATTATCCTATCCTCAATATCATTAGAGAAGAATCAAAAAAATACGAATATAAGCCTAACAAAGAACAGAATATTGTTGTAATTGACGAGGAAGGCAAAGAATATGCACGTATCTCTATGGATAAGTTTATGGAGGAATCCAAGAAACTACTTGATTCCATAAAAGGTGCAGGAAGTCAAAGAGCTTTTGAAGTGCCTGATGTCGAATGCTTCATGAGTCAGATAGGTTGTACGAAAATAAAGGCGCCATCTCAAGACAAGGCAGACATCCATATTGTCATTCACGACTTGCGTACTAATATGACTCCACTATTGGGCTTTAGCATCAAGTCGCAACTTGGTAGTGCTTCAACACTTCTCAATCCAGGTATGCCTACTAATATCACTTATAAAGTCGTTGGTGGTAATATGACAGATCAAGAAATTGAGGAAATCAATGGTATTGAAGACCATCTGCCACGAATGCAGGCCATGTTGGATAAAGGATATAAACTTAAATATTTTGAGATTGCTCATCAGACCTTTAAGAATAATTTATTGTTCCTTGACATGTGCATGCCTGAATTGGTTGCAAGATGCCTTGTTTTGGGCAGCATGCCAGGATTAGGTACTTCTACAAAAGAAATAGTTGAAGCTATTGCACAGGAGAATCCATTTGGTTATACAGGAAACAACATAACAGGTTTTTATGAGCATAAGATAAAAGTCTTGCTATTAGATACTGCTCTTGGAATGACATCTGCAAAAGAATGGAACGGACATTATGATGCTAATGGAGGATATCTTGTTGTGAAGAGTGATGGCGATATCGTTTGCTATCATTTCTATAACAAGAATGACGTTGAGGATTACTTGTATAACAACACTCGTTTTGATAGAGCAAGCCGTAGCCGCTATGACTTTGGAAGTCTTTATCGTGGTGAAGACGGTGGGGTTTATATGAAGCTCAATCTTCAGATTAGATTCAAAAAGTAGTGCAATATAAAATGGTTATGAAACCGTTATCTTTTTTATAAATAGGATTTGATTTCAAAATTGTAGATATGGAAATATATCATTACTTGCCTTTGGAAGCATTACATTCAATGCTAAATTCGTATATAAAAGAACAGAAGACAAATAAAAGTCTTACATTCTGGGCAAGTAGTGCTTTACATATGAATGATAAGAATGAAATTGTTGAGGTTTTCAATGCCATAAAAGAAATTGTTAGTATAATAGAAAAAAAGCTTCTTGATAGAATAATAGATAATCCATCTCTGCAGAAATATGTTAGTAATGTAAACGAAATCGTGAAATGTGATTGTTTGGACCTGCTCGAATATGTGGAACATATGGATTTCAAAATACAAAAAGAAAATCTTTATAAAATGGATTTACTTCAGTATTTCGTAATATCGTTTTCAAATGTTCGTGATTTTTTGCCAATGTGGAATACATATGGAGACGGTGGGATTGGTGTATGTCTAAAATTGGAGACAGATGAATTACATGGAATTATTAAAGGTTATGATAATATTAGGTTAGAATATCATTCAGATGTCATATATAAACCAGAAGACCTTCTATTAGATAAGCATAAATTGCAATTAGAGGAGTTGGTAAAAATATATGCGGAATATGTTTTAAAAAAACTTGGCATTAACAATCAAAACAACATTGATATGTTCCAGACTTTCATCAATGAGACTGTTTTGCCAGTATTAAAGCACCATAATATACCTAATTGTGATCATCTCTCAAATCTGAAAATAGATGATACTATACTTGAAAAACTTCAGATTAAAGAGACCGTCTTGCAAAGTATGAAAATGCACGCAATAAATGAAATGATAATTATTTTATCTCCCATTATCAAACATTCATGTTTTGAATATGAAAAGGAGCATAGAATGGTTGCCTCTATAAAAATTAACCGCGATATAGATGGTAAAATAATTATACCTCAATTTGTTAAATACAGAATGAATAAAAATGGGAATATAATTCCATATATTGAAATTGAAATTCCCATAGAGAGTATAAAAGAAATTATTTTAGGACCTTGCGCAAATTCTGATATAATTGGGAATAGTCTTAGCTTGGAAATGGATTCTTGTGGTTTTGGCAGGATTCCAATTATACCATCGTCACTTCCGTATAGACGCTATTAGTAGGGGGTATATAGTTAGGAGCAAGATCCAGAACTCATGCATGAATTGTTAATGGTATTTGTTACACGATTAATGAACTCATAAAAGAACTGATGGACAATATCTCAAAACAACAACGGCACGCTAATATGGCGGCGATTCGTAACAAAAATACGAAGCCAGAAATGATTGTAAGGCGTGGATTGTGGAAGAGGGGATTCAGATATAGGTTGAATCATAAACGGCTGCCTGGTCATCCAGACTTAGTGCTGAGGAAATATAGGACGTGTATCTTCATCAATGGATGCTTTTGGCATGGGCATCTTGTGGATTCTAGCACAATGAAGAATTCAGAGTGCTGTAAGATTCCAAAGACGAACAAGGAGTTCTGGGTAAATAAGATTCGAAGAAATAAGGAGCGAGATAAAGAGGAGCAACGTAAGTTGGCGGAAATGGGTTGGCATTGTATCACTATATGGGAATGTGAGTTGAAGCCAAAGAAGCGAGAAGAGACACTGGACTCCATTGCTTTCACTCTTAACCACATCTATCTGCAAGATCATACAAAATCTCAATTCTACAAGCCAGTAGAAGAAGAGTTTTTAATAGCTGCTGAGGACGATAGCAAATTTAGCCATAACGATGTTGCATCAGTTTGATGTGCTGATATCACGGTTGATAGAGTCGCAAAAGCTTGCTTTCTTAAAAGAAGGTGGTATCAAGGAACAAATGTATAAGGCTCGGAGTTCTCAGAGTTCTCAGAGTTCTCAGAGCCCTCAGAGTCCTCAGAGGGAAGATAAAACTTAAATATTCTTTCCAAAAGATATCTTTTCTAATTAATTCTTCGTATTTTTGCACCAATATGAAACAAATAGAAGTCGTAGCAGCCATTATACATGATGAGGCGGGGCGCATCTTCGCTACGCAGAGAGGGTATGGAGACTTTAAGGATGGCTGGGAGTTTCCTGGCGGAAAGATGGAGCAAGGGGAGACACCAGAGGAGGCACTGCGACGTGAGATATGGGAGGAGTTAGAGACAAGGATAGTCGTAGAGCGGTTGATACAAACGGTGGAATATGATTATCCAAACTTTCACTTAACAATGCACTGTTTTTGGTGTCATATGGAGAGTGGGGCTTTGACGCTCAAAGAGCATGAGGCGGCACGATGGTTGACCAAAAAGCAATTAAGTTCCGTCGACTGGTTACCTGCAGATAGGATGGTAGCTGAGACCTTATAAACGGAATAAGTGGAAATTTTGGGTATCGAAAAAACGGAATAAGTGGTGTTTTTTGATACTAAAAAAACGGAATAAGTGGTGTTTTTTCTTGGTGGAGTAAATAAATATTTATATCTTTGCCCACACAAAAATGATAACAAAGAATATGCTAAAACGTGCCTGAACTGGAGTCGTTATAAATAAGTTTTAAGTAGAATCAATAAAAAAAAGCTTATGAAGAAGTGGATATGTTTGATGGCGGTGCTTGCCTTTGTGGCTTGTAGCACATTGACGCCAGAGGAGAAGGAGGCACGGAGGGTTGCGATAGCTAAGAAGGTGGCAACAGCCTTGGCTGACAGGCATTATCAGATTGACGTGGATATGATGTATCCGTTAAGAGCGCCTGGCAGGAATGTCGGAGGTACTTATTCTTTGGAAGTGAGAGGCGATACCTTGATATCGTATCTGCCGTATTTCGGAAGATCCTATCAGGTGCCCTATGGTGGTCGTCCAAAGGGACTGAACTTCACGGAGATCATACAACGCTATACAACAGCGAAAGATGATAGAGACCAGACCATCGTGACGATAGAGGTAACGAATGAGGAAGATACTTACCAGTATCGACTGAGTATCCTCGACAATGGTAATTCGTCGATTGATGTACAGTCGAACCAACACGACCCCATCACGTTTACTGGAATGATGGCGGTAGATGAATAAGGACGCTTTTCACTCGAAAAGCGAAGAAAATAGTATTTTCCTTTGGTTTTCTGCTCACTTATTTGTATTTTCGCAGGCAAAAAGATATGATGGACGAAGATTTTGACATCCGACAAGAGCAACTCTCCAGTTCTGAGAAAGACTTTGAGAATGCGCTCCGCCCTTTGTCGTTCAGTGATTTCAGTGGACAACAACAGGTGGTGGAGAACCTGCAGGTATTCGTGGAGGCTGCCAAGTTCCGTGGAGAACCCCTCGACCATACGTTGCTGCATGGTCCTCCAGGACTGGGTAAGACGACGCTCTCGAACATCATCGCCAATGAGTTGGGCGTAGGCTTTAAGATTACCAGCGGCCCTGTACTTGACAAACCAGGCGACCTTGCAGGTATCCTGACCTCGTTGGAGAAGAACGACGTGTTGTTTATCGACGAGATACACCGTCTGTCGCCTGTCGTGGAGGAATATCTGTATTCCGCGATGGAAGACTACCGTATCGATATCATGATAGACAAGGGTCCTTCGGCTCGTTCGATACAGATAGACTTGAATCCGTTTACGCTGGTGGGTGCCACTACACGTAGCGGACTCCTGACTGCTCCGTTACGTGCCCGTTTCGGTATCAATATGCACTTACAGTATTACGAGCCGGAGACGTTGCAGAGAATCATTGAGCGTTCTGCAGGTATCTTACGTGTTCCTATCACCAAGGATGCCGCTGCCGAGATCTCTCGTCGCTCTCGTGGTACGCCTCGTATTGCCAACGCCTTGTTACGTCGTGTTCGTGACTTCGCGCAGGTAAAGGGCAGTGGGCGCATCGATACGGAGATTACGAAGGTAGCCTTGACGGCATTGAATATCGATAAGTTCGGACTGGATGAGATAGACAACCGCATCTTGTTGACCATCATCGATAAATTCCGTGGCGGTCCTGTGGGTATCACCACCATTGCAACGGCTATCGGCGAGGATGCAGGAACGGTAGAAGAGGTTTATGAGCCTTTCCTGATCATGGAAGGTTTCATCAAACGCACGCCTCGTGGACGAATGGTGACGGAACTGGCCTATCGTCATTTCGGACGTAATCCCTATACGGGGAATATTATGCAACCGAACCTGTTTGAATAAAAGTAAAAAAGGTAAATCATGAAGATAGGAGTATTTGTAGGAAGTTTCGACCCATTTACAGTTGGTCATGATTCTGTCGTGACAAGAGCCTTGGGCTTGTTCGACCACCTCGTGATTGGCGTGGTAGGCGACCAGGTACATAAACCTGATATGCAACCCGCAGAACAGCGAATGCAGGCCATTCAGGAACTCTATGCCAACGAGCCGCGTATAGAAGTGAAACCATACTACGGACTTGCCGTTGACTTTGCGAAGGCAGAGGGAGCCCAGTTTATTGTAAAGGGTGTCCGTTCCGTCAAGGACTTCGAGTATGAGCGTGAACAGGCAGATGTCAATCGCCAGATCAGCGGCATCGATACCATCCTGTTGTTTGCCGAACCTCAGTATTCCAGTGTCAGCAGTTCCATCGTCCGTGAATTGCAGCATTTCGGAAGGGATGTCTCTGAGTTCCTGCCAAAGAAAAAAGGTTAATCATCATGAAGAAATATCTTTTATTTATCAGCCTTGTTGGCTTGATGGTTTGTTGTACCACCAAGAAACCCCCTGTAGAGGAAGAGCCTGTTGTTTCCATCCAGTTTGATGCAGACTCCGCCTATGCTTTCTGTGCCACCCAGTGCGACTTCGGACCTCGTGTGATGAATAGTGAAGCCCATGAGCGTTGTAGCGCTTGGATTCAACAGAAATTCCAACAGTATGGTTATCAGGTGGAGATGCAGAAAGCCGACCTGAAAGGCTATGACGGCACCATACTCAAGAGTACGAATATCATTGCTAAAGCTCCCTCTCTAAAGGAGAGGGAGGGGGGTGAGGCTATCCTCATCTGTGCCCACTGGGATAGTCGTCCTTGGGCAGATAATGACCCTGACTCCACTAACTGGCGTAAGCCTGTGATGGCAGCGAATGATGGTGCCAGTGGCGTGGCCGTGATGTTAGAGTTAGCACGACTCATCCAACAGAACGATTCCCTGAATATCACCGTTGACTTCATCTGTTTCGATGCGGAAGACTGGGGCATTCCTCAATGGGATGAGACAGGCAATGGTGCAGACTCATGGGCTTTGGGTTCCCAATACTGGGCAAAAACGCTAACCGCTAACCCCTCCACTCAAAACTATAGTTATGCCATCCTCCTTGATATGGTAGGTGGACAGGGTGCGAAGTTCTATCAGGAATCCTATTCTTTACAGAAGGCCAGTGCCATCGTGGAGAAGGTATGGCGTGCCGCTAATGTTGCAGGCTATGGCAGTTTCTTTCCGATGAAGGAAGGCGTTGGCGTAACTGACGACCATCTCCCCGTGAATGACGTGGCGAACATCCCTTGTATCGATATCATCAACTACTATCCCGATTGTCCACAAGGTTCTTTCGGTCCTACGTGGCATAGCATCTATGACGATATGCAGCATATCGACAAGAACACCCTCCAAGCCGTCGGACAGACCTTGGTGCAGTTGATTTATAACGAATAAACAGATTACTTCAGTAATGCTTGAAGTTCTTCAAAGGTATTGGCAACCTCAATGCGGGTTCGCCAATTTTTTCTGGTGAATCCCTTCGCTTGCAGGTCGTCTAAGAGCGCAATCAGCGAATCCCAGAAGCCTTTCATATTATAAAGGATGACTTTCTTGTCGTGATAGCCGATGGTGGCTGAGGCAGTAATGGTGAAAATCTCGTCCAGGGTTCCAATACCGCCTGGTAGGGCGATAAAGACATCTGCCTTGTCTTCCATCAGTTGTTTGCGGTCGTAGAGGTTGTCGCAGGGTATCTCCACATCCACATAATCACTGATACGTCCCGACTTCTCTACAATCCTCGGAATGACACCGATGGTCAGTCCACTAGCCTCATGTACTGCCTTCCCCAGACACTCCATCAATCCCTGATTCACGCCTCCATATACGATGGAATGGCCGTTTCTTGCAGCCCAAAGTCCTAACTCTTCTGTCATCGAGAAGAAGTCTGGGTCTATTTGTTGGTTGGCGGAACAAAAGATACAAATCTTCATAGCAATATTATTTCTTCCAGAAACGGGAAGTGATATCCTCAAACTCCCCATTCTCCATCAAGCGATAGAGTCGTTGGTTGGTAGTCTTCTCTTTCAAGGGACCGAGATGCTTGATATACGGACCAATCTTGATGTAATTGAAGTCCGTCTTACAGATGGCAGAAGTGATACGGATGCGTCCACTATACCAAGCCACCTTAAACTCTGGATAAGTCTCGTGAATATACAATGCCAGTTGGTTGACACCCTTAGGGTCGGCATCACCGCCCATAAAGGCAATACAAGTGATATCCTTGCCGTATTTCTTTACAAAGTCATCAATGGCATCCGTATCCAAGGGTAGTCCGATATCCTCCCAGAGATAATGACTATGACAACCTGGACAGTGACACGGGCAATTAGAGATATTAATTGCCAGTGTCACTTCATCGGGAATCTCTTGGAATACGATGCCAGTGTTGACGTATTTAAGCATAAAGGTTTAATTATGCTTCGCTCTTAGCGTGTGCATAGAAGCGGCGTGCTGCCTCTTCCTGACGCGGCTGTGAGAAGTTGCTGACACGCTTCAGGTAACCGATGATGCGGGTCATATAGTCGATGTTCTTCGAGTGACAGTGAGGACATTCCTTCAGGTAACGCTTGTCGATATGTCCACAGTCGTTACATACCGTGTTGGGGATATTGAATGTGAAGTAGTTACAACCCTCCTGAGCAGCTACCTTCAACAGATGTGCATACTGTTGCTTGCTCAGATGCTCCTCTAAGTTCATGTGAAGGGCAGAACCACCCGTCAGGTGCTCGATATAGGGTGCACCATGTAACTTGAACTTATCGATGATGGTCAGCGAGTCGTCCTCTACGACATAGAAGTAACTGTTGTAGCAGTCGCGTGGTACGAAATAGCCGTCCTCACGGTCCCACTTCGCATGCTTCACACCCACATTCTCTGCAGGAATCATTTCACAGTTGAACATCACATCCTTCGTACGATATTGTTTGTTGTACTTCTCGATGAGTCCGAGGATGCTCTGTACGAAGTGCAGATAGTCGTCATTCGGGGTGATCTTCAAGCCCATGAACTCAGCAGCCTCTACGAGTCCGTTGATACCAATGGTAAGATACTGACGTCCGATATTGATATAGCCGGAATCGAAGAGTGGCAACATACCATGCTCCTGCAACTCCTTCAGATTCTCGTTATACGCAGTCTGAACCTTATGGCAGAGGTCGATGATTTGGCCTAAGTACTCCAGATAATCCATCTTGTTATTGACGGCATATTGGATACAACGGTTCAGGTTGATGGTGAGCACACTCTTCGAACCTGTTGATACGCCACCAGCTCCTAAGGTATAACTGAAGCCATTGTCTGTAATCTCATTACGCAGACGACAGCAAGAACTCAAGGAGTCAGCATTATTACTCATATAGGTGAAGAACGAGTGACCTTCTGCATACATCTCTGCGGTGAAATCGCCCCATTCCTTATCCTTGCATTCGCCATTCTCGTCAACGAGGAGAGCCATCGTCTCAACAGGGAAGGTCAGCAAAGTCTTGGTGCGCTCGTGGTTGAACCACTTCATGAAACGCTTCTGCAACCAAGAAAGTCCGTCCCAATCGGGTTTTGAACCATCGGGGAAGTAGAACTCTCCGAAGATACTCTCGAAATAGTATCTGTCGTAGTAGGCGACATTCCAGAACACTGCCTGATAGTTACGAGCACCAGTAGGCTGGTTGAGCGAATAAACAATCTGCTCGAAATAATCAGTGATAATCTTATCGATGGTACGCTTCTTCAGCGAGAGGTCTGCCTGCTCGTCAGGATGCTGCCAATAATCCTTACCATACTCCTTACCAATGAAGTAGTTCATATACATCAGGAACTCAGGAGTAGCACAGGCACCGCTCAACATACTGGATACCATGAACACCATGTTCACAAAACCACCGCAGAAACTCTTGAGATTGGTGGGAGCCGTTGAATTGCCGCCAATGGAGATAGTGCCACCAATCAACCAAGGATACATGGTGATGGAAGCGCAATAGTTGGCAAGACTCGTCTCGTCGTTCTTATATATAAAATGGTGTGTGAGTTTATCAATATACTCATCAGCGAGTGGTTTTCCATACATCTTCTTGATACGATCAGTCAAGAGACGACGGTTCAGACGGATGAAGTTCGATTTAGGCAACTCACCAATCAAAGTCGCAATGTTTTTGTGCTCCACGTTTGCATTTGCGTCATACTTTGAACCAGTGGCTGCATTCACAGAATCACAATATTCGGACAAGAATTGTAACTTTGCAAGTGTCTCACGATCCTCGGTATGAGCCTGACGATAAAGCATGAAAGACTTGGCAACTTTGTAGTAGCCTTCACTCATCAGAGCCTCCTCAACTTGGTTCTGAATATCCTCAACGGTGATGTCGTTATGAATCTCTAAACGACTGAGAATCTTAGAGATAGCGCCAAGGTCGGTAGGTTGATCAACACTCTCGAATGCTTTCAAAATAGCATTCATGATTTTGTCTAATGAAAACTGGTCTTTCGAACCGTCTCGTTTTGTGATGGTAAAATTTTGAATCTCCATTGTTCTATAAAATTATCAAGTTTTTAATTATTCTTTCTTGCGGAAAGTTTTCCGTTTTGGGAAACTTTTTTGATTTTTGATTTCGAAAAGTTTTCCGTTTTGGAAAACCGGAATCGGTTGCAAAGATACAAAATTTCCAGAAAATCATTCATATATAAGTTTAAAAAAATATTAAAATAGATATATCTTTAGTATTTCCCTCATTTTGCACTACCTTTGAGTCAGAGCCTCGAAAGTAGGCTGCATTCGGAAATGCTCAAATAAATTTGGTATTTCCCTCATTTTGCACTACCTTTGCACCCGAATTAGTAATTAAATAGGTTTGAAGACATTTGAAGAGTTAGGCGTTTGCGAAGAGATTCGCCACGCCATTGAAGAATTGGGTTTCGTACAACCCATGCCTGTACAGGAGGAAGTTATCCCTTATTTGCTTGGTAATCAGAACGATGTCATTGCCCTTGCCCAAACGGGAACGGGTAAGACAGCAGCGTTTGGTATACCTGTATTACAACGTATTGACACGTCACGAAAGGAGACACAGGCTCTTATTTTGAGTCCTACCCGTGAACTTTGTTTGCAGATTACGGATGATTTGCGTGATTTCTCGAAATACATGGATGGCATACATATCGAGGCTGTCTATGGAGGCGCATCTATCGAACAACAGATTCGTTCATTACGCAAGGGTGTACAGATTATTGTTGCCACACCAGGTCGATTGATTGACTTGATGAAGCGTGGTGTTGCCAATCTGGATGATGTGTATAATGTCGTACTCGATGAGGCTGACGAGATGTTGAACATGGGTTTCTCGGAGAGTATCGATGCTATCTTAGAAGGCGTACCCACAGAACGCAATACTTTGTTGTTCTCTGCGACGATGAGTCGTGAGATAGAACGTATCGCCAAGGGTTACTTACACGATTACAAAGAGATAGTGGTGGGAAGTCGTAACGAGGGTGCTGAGCATGTGAACCATATCTATTATATGGTGAACGCCAAGGACAAGTATCTTGCCCTGAAGCGATTGGTAGATTATTATCCTCGCATTTTCGCCATCATTTTCTGTCGTACGAAGATAGAGACACAGGAGGTTGCTGACAAACTGATTCGTGATGGTTATAACGCAGAGAGCCTGCATGGAGACTTGTCACAACAGCAGCGTGACCTCACGATGCAGAAGTTCCGTCAGCATACCGTTCAACTCTTAGTCGCTACTGATGTGGCAGCGCGTGGCTTGGATGTGGATGACCTGACGCATGTCATCAACTACGGACTCCCTGACGATATAGAGAACTATACCCATCGAAGCGGTCGTACTGGTCGTGCTGGCAAGAAAGGAACATCATTGAGTATCGTACACTCTCGTGAGAAGCATAAGATCCGTAATATCGAGAAAGAGATTGGCAAGGCTTTCGAGGAAGGACAGATTCCTTCTGCCGAGGAGATTTGCAAGAAACAACTCTACAAGGTGATGGATCAGATTGTGAAGGCAGATGTCGATGAAGAGCAGATTGCCCCGTTCATGCAGGATATCGATCGTTATTTCGAGTATGTCGACAAAGAAGACCTCATCAAGAAGATCGTCTCTATGGAGTTTGGTAAGTTCTTGGCTTATTATGCTGATGCCCCAGAGATTTCTGAAGTCAGAAGTAAGAAGGAAGAAGGAAGAAGTAAGCGAGAAGAGGGAAGAGGAAGAAGAGGCGAAAAGAAGGGTAACGAGCCTCGTAAGGCAGAAGCAGGCTATCGTCGTCTCTTTATCAACCTTGGAAAGAAAGACGGTTTTTATCCAGGTGAACTGATGCAGTTCTTGAATAAGAATGTTCGTGGTCATGTGGAAGTGGGACATATTGACCTGCTCACCACTCAATCCTATTTCGATGTGCCTGAGGAAGAAGCCTCACGTGTGATGAAATATATCAACGGACAGCGTTATAAAGGTCGTGAGGTTCGTTGCAACGATGCGGACGAAGGAAACGATAACAAATCGAGAGCATCTAGACCATCTAAAAAAACTAGTTCTTCTAGAGAAACTAGATCATCTAGAGAACCTAGAGCCCCCAAAGAACACAAGAAAACCTTTAAGAAAGAGGAATGGTTGCAGTTTCTGAATCCTAATTCCATGAAACTGAAAGGAAAGATTCCTGATTTCAGTGAAGAAGGCTGGGCGGTCAGAAAACCCAGAAAGAAGAAATAAGAAAGGCGGAGATTTTTCTCCGCCTTCTTTATTGTTATTTTACTCCTAACTCATTCAGCAATCGATCTGCGTGTCCCCATTTGTCCATCATGTAGAGCATGAAACGCACATCGACATTGATGGTGCGTGCCAACTGGCGATCAAAGAAGATATCGCTGGAGAGACTGTCCCAGTTACCATCGAAGGCGAGTCCTAAGAGTTCTCCTTTCTTATTAAAGATAGGTGAACCAGAGTTTCCGCCTGTGATATCGTTATTGGAGAGGAAACAGAGTTGCAGAGTACCTGTCAACGGATCAGTATACTTGCCATAATCCTTTGCCGATAATAACTCATGCATCACAGGCTCAGCGAAATACTCGAAGTTCTGGTCTGCCTTCTGCATCTTCTCCCAGAGACTACGAGCCGTCGTATAATAGCCAGAAGGACGACCACCTAAGGTATATTCACCAATCTGTCCGTAGGTCATACGCATGGTGAAGTTGGCATCCGAATAGTTGGGCATATCCTCTTCCATGCGTAACTTGGCGGCACAGAGCCATTTCTCCTGTTCCTCAATCTGCTCAGAGATTTTGCCGATATCAGCGCGGATGACACCGATGATTTCAATAAGGCTTATTCCGTATTGTACACCAGGGTCTTTCTCGTAGTTCTTCTTGTTGATATAGATACGTTTGTCGTTCTTCATCAGCATTGACTTGTTGTAGAGATAATCGACATAAGCGCGGAAATCGCCTTTGAAATCCTTGTCGATGACACTGAAGAAGTCTGGCTGATACCTCTCTCCTACCTGGTCGCGATAGTTCTTCATCAGAGCTGTCAGCAACTCTCGATCTGTTGCCTCATCCCATTCGTCACTATTATCCTTGAACTCAATATATTGTTTTTTGGGCTTATCCTCAGGACCAAGGACAGGAATGCCGGAATGTACTCGTTTTGCCCTGACTGTCATCTGGTCACATTCACGCCCCCATGTCTCGCTCCAATAGTAGAGAGCCCTGATGGCAGCATAACGTTCCTGATAGAGTGTGTCGAGACGATTGAAGTCAAGGAGTCCTTTCAGATAATCTGTGGAGTCCTGCCATTGGCGTAATTTTGCCTCAAACTCCTGTTTCTGGCGGATGAGTCCGATAGAGTCGATACATTTATTCATACCCATGGAGTTCTTCCAGTAGTTGGAGCTATGGGCATATTTCGAGTCGTACTTGATACGCACAGCTTCATCAGCGCGCATGTGCCGCAACATAATCTCCTGTTTTACACCACGAGCCTGTACCATCGTCTTATTGATGGCATCACGACGTTCCTGAATACCATAACT
>CADCEW010000047.1 GCA_902800585.1 uncultured Prevotellaceae bacterium | reverse complement strand
CCAAAGAACTATTGGAAGAAGTTGAAGAAGAAATTCAGTCCCTTTCCGCATCCTCTTCAGGTCAAGTCTACGATATAGTAGAACAAATGCCAAGTTTTCCTGGCGGACAATCTGCTTTATTTCAGTATCTGTCAAAAAACATCCAATATCCGAAGTTATGTGAGGAGCATGGCATTCAGGGAAGAGTCATCTGCTCCTATATTGTTGAAGAAGACGGTAGCATTACAGACGTACAGGTCAGGAAATCAGTTCATCCTAGTCTGGACAAAGAGGCAGTAAGAGTCATTCAAAGTATGCCAAAATGGAATCCAGGAAAGGAGAACGGATTACCTGTACGAGTAAGATACAACCTACCTATTACTTTCAGTCTTAAGTAGAAACTTTCGCTTTTGCTTCTTCCTGTGCTTTAATGACCTTGTCGCACCAAGCATCGAACTCAGGGTCTTCCTCTTGCAGTTCCGGATGGGCAAGGATGTAATCGACACAACGACGAACACCCTCGTCAAAGCGAGTCGTAGCACAGAAGCCTGGGACGGCACGCTTGAGTTTTCTGCAGTCGAAGACGACAGTCACTGCCTTGTCGCCAAGCAGGTTACCTGTGAAGTCCCACTCCTTAGGACAAGTGGCAGCGAGGAAGTCGGAGGAGACATGATAGAGGTTCGCTTTTGTGTGCAGTGCCTTGGCCACGCACTCGTAGATCTGATTCCACGTCAACTGCTCATCACTCATAATCTGGAACGCCTCACCTATCGCCTTCGGATTACCCAATAAGCCGATGAAGCCTTTAGCAAAGTCCTCGTTCCATGTCACCGTCCACAGGGAAGAGCCATCGCCATGCACCAATACAGGCTTACCCTCCATCATTCGTTTTAGTACTTGCCATGAGCCTTTCAGTCCATGAACACTGAGAGGCACTGAACGCTCACAATAAGTATGCGAGGGACGGATGATAGTAACAGGGAAACCCTCTTCGCGATAGGTCTTCATCAGCAGTTCCTCACACGCTATCTTATTGCGTGAATACTCCCAATAGGGGTTGGCAAGCGTGGTACCTTCCGAGATAATATGACTGGCGGCAGGTTTGTTATACGCTGATGCTGACGAGATATAGGCATACTGGCGTGTACGACCTTTGAAGAGTCGGATGTCACGCTCCACCTGCGAAGGCAGAAAACCGATAAACTCACAGACGGCATCGAACTGCGTATCACCTATCTGACGCAATACTTCAGCCTCATCGTCAATATCCGCGATGATCTGTTTCACACTTGCAGGCACCTCATGCTTACGAGTGCCGCGATTGAGGAGCCATAACTCGTTATCACTCTCTGCCAACTGTCTGGTGATGGCACTACTGATCGTGCCTGTACCACCTATCATTAATATCTTCATCCTCTTGCCATTTGATAGATTGCTTCCATATCCTCCGCCTTCAACACCTTCAGGCAACCACAAGTAGAAGTGTAGTCTCGGCTGCACTTACGAGTCATCTCCTTGATTTCATCGTCAGTGATGTCGCGTCCGATGAGTTCCTTGATATTGATAGGCATTCCGATAGCATGATAGAAACGCTCCATAGCCTCAATACCTTTCAGAGCAGTACCCTCAGGATCCGTGAAGTCGTTAGGTACATCCATCACATTAACAGCAAAGCGGACGAAACGACGCAGGTTCTCGTGCATCACATAACGCGCCCAACTGGGCCACATGGCAGCAAGACCTGCACCATGTGTCACGTCGAACATACCACTCAGTTCATGCTCTAACTGGTGTGTTGCCCAGTCGTCAGCAACACCACAGCCAGTCAGACCGTTGTGCATCAGACTGCCACCCCACATAATCTGGGCACGATAGCGATAGTCCTCCGGGTTCTTCAGCACGGCAAATACCGCATTCTTGATATTGCGCAACATAGCCTCAGCAATATCAGTAGTAAAGTCCATATCATCGTCCTTTGTGAAATAACGCTCCATCGTGTGCATCATCATATCCGTCACACCAGCTGCTGTCTGGTAAGGAGGCAATGTAAAGGTACGACGTGGATTCATGATGGCGAACTTCGGACGAGAGAGGTTATTGGAATAACCGAGTTTCACATCACCATCCTCGTTGGTAATGACTGACGACTCACTCATCTCACTGCCAGCAGCAGGAATCGTCAGCACTGAAGCCAGAGGTAACATCTTCTCAGGCGCTGCCTTTCCCAGATAGAAGTCCCATACATTACCCTCATAAGGAACACCATAAGCGATACACTTCGATGAGTCGATGACACTACCACCACCAACGGCAAGGATGAAATCAACACCCTCCTGACGACATAACTCGATGCCCTTTTGAGCGAGCGACAGACGAGGATTAGGCACCACACCACCTAACGTGATGTAATCCACACCACCCGCTTTCAGCAGACCACAAATCTTGTCCAGCAATCCAGAGCGCACAGCACTCTGTCCACCATAATGTACCAGTACTTTCGTACCACCATACTTCTTAACAAGAAGAGCCACTTGCTCCTCTGACTGCTCACCAAACACCACTTCCGTCGGTGCGTAATAATTAAAGTCTTTCATCTTATTTGTTTTTTAGTTTTAGAAATTCAAACTGACGCCACCCATGAACGTTGCACGAGGCATGGGATAGCCGAGATTAATCTCATACTTCTGTGCCAAGAGATTCTCACCACGTACCCAAAGACTGATGTTACGTGTGACAGCATAAGTGACACTGGCACGCAACAGCCAGGCGTTCTCCTTCGTTTCTTCCTCTCCGACTGCGGTGTATAGGTTCGCAATCATCTGCAGTCCGAGTGAGGCAAACCACTTGTTCTGGTGATAGTTTACACCGATGTTTCCCATTCCTTCAGGAGCAGCAACAATCTTATTCTTCATGTGTAAGAAAGTGCCATTGGCAAAAATATCGAAAGAGCGTCCGATAGGAATTCACATTACGAGGCTTGCCATCGACTGGTATCGTCTGAATCATGTTGTCACCCTTGAGATAGAAGATATTCAGGCCATACCTGACACCATTGTTCAAACGATGACGCCATGACAACTCATAGTTCCACAGACGCTCTGGTTTCAGGTCTGTATTCGAGGGAGGATAGAGATACATCTCACGCATTGTCGGATTACGGAAGCCTTTGCTGACCATTGCCTTGATCTCACCTGTACTGATAGGACGGACGACAATACCTGCCTGCGGCACCCATTCCGTACCAGTGATAGAGTGATGGTCGATACGGATACCAGCGTCAACGGTAAACCATTCGGTAATATCCTGACGGAAATCCACATAACCTGCAATCTCATTACGATGGGACTTACCACTCTGTTTGTAGGGTGTTTCCAATTCCTCATCTGTCTCCTTGGAGGTATAATAGGCTTTACCATAGATATGCTGATAATCAATACCGACAGTGAGACGATTACCCTCAAAGAGTTGTGCACTCTGATACCATGAGACACCCATCAGTGCATCCTTCGAACGGAAATAACGTTGTGTAGGTTTGGAAGGATCAGCAGTACCATCGTCTATCTTGTGACGTCCAAAGTTCGTATAGAAACTCAGCGCACCACTGGTCTTACCATAGTGATTCTCCAAGGCTGCCGATATCACACCACGCGTAATCCACTGGTCTGCATCATACATCGGTTTCTCGGTAGAGCCTGGATAACTGGCATTGAAGTGTGTGATGTCAGCGTCAATATAGGCATTCCAATGAGCGTTAAAGTCATAACCTAGTTTCAAGTAACCGCCAAACTGCTCAAAACCCATGCGCGGACGATGGTTGTCAGTACGACTATACTGTGCCGCAACAGAACTACTGAACTTACCACTACGAACCAGGTTTGAACCTTCTGCCTGTATAGTGCCCCAACTACCTACCCCAAGGGTGATGTTTGTCGTGACTAAGTCATGACCTATTGGAGGACGACGCGTAACGATATTAATGACACCACCCATCGCATTAGAGCCATAAAGCAATGAGGCAGGACCACGCAATACCTCCACACGCTCTGCTATCAGTGTCTGATAACTGTCAGAGATAGGATGACCGTAAATGCCCTGATACTGCGGATGACCGTCTATGAGCACCATCAACTGTCCGGCACCACCAGTTATACCACGCAAATTGATACCACCTGCTGCACCTGTTGACACACCATAACCTATCATCGCACGAGAGGTGACGAAGAGTCCAGGAACTTGTTGCATCACTGTCGGCAACACATTTGTCTGATACTCTGCTGTCAATATGTCGCGTCCAACGACCGAGACCGTCATCGGCAAATGACGGACATCCGTAGCATTACGTGTACCTGTCACTACAACCTCTTCCAAATAAAGAGAATCATTTGTTACTTCATAAGCATGTGCATTGATGACAACCCCACACATGACCATGATTGTACTGAATACTTTTTTTACCATCTTCTTCTATTATTTCTATTTCTATTATTATCGCGATTACCCCACTTCTTGTCATAATGACAGCAGCAAATCCCACTATCCAGAGCGTAATCTGGATAGAGAAAGAGCGACGTATATGCGAGAGGAATGCCATTTATCCTTAATTGATATTGATATTGATATTTATTTTATTTAGGGATTTATCATCACTCGATGAACCTACCATCAATTGATACTGACCAGGCTGGAAATGCATCGTGTTAGTCTGGGCATCCCATGTCTCAAGATTTTGAGATGATAGACTAAGGGTAATCTGGCGTGACTCTCCTGCCTTTAAAGTAACTTGCTGATAGCCACAAAGCGTCTTGAAAGGTCCTTCCTTATCAGCGATACGACGGAAATAGATTTGTACGGTTTCCGTACCAGCCACCTTACCTGTATTCTTCACTGTGACATTCATCTCAATAGCTCCGTTGGGCTTGTTCTTACACTTCAGGTCTTTATACTCAAATGTCGTATAACTCAGTCCATGACCAAAGGGGAACAAGGGTTCGCCAGTGAAATAACGGTAAGTACGATTCTTCATCGTATAGTCGAGGAAGTCGGGCAACTGGTCTGTGTTTCTGTAGAAAGTAACAGGCAGTTTCCCACTGGGATTATAACGACCTGTGAGCACATCCGCCAATGCAACTCCACCCTGTTCACCACCATACCACCATTGAATAATGGCATCACATGTTTCCAGTTCGGGTTCCATTGCCATAGCACCGCCTGAACAATTGACAAAGATAACATGCTTTCCTGCTTCATGCAATATGCGCAGTATATCACGTTGTGCCTGTGGCAGTTCAATACTAGTACGGTCACCACCACGGAAACCTGGTTCACTGACACGCATCTCCTCACCTTCCAAACGAGGTGAGATACCACCGACAAAGATTACGGTTTCTGCCTCACCTACTTGTTCTAATAACTCTTGCAGTGTGGGGGCAACCTTATGTTGAATGTCGAAATTCAATGCGCCATAACCTGTCTCTTGAACATAATCTATCTGTATACGATACTGCTGTCCAGCCTTTACAACTATCTCCTGTTGTGCCTGCTGAATACGCTGACGTGCCTGCCAATAGTTGACAAGAGTATCTCCGTTAACGAGAAGGCGTATCTTATCATCACCACTGATGCCGAAGATAAGTGTCTCGTCACGGGTGGGAACAAGTGTTCCATTAAAACAGGCAGAGATGTTTTCAAGATTGACCCCAGGTGCAAAAACAGTGTTGCCACCATTGCTCAGTTTTACAGGTTCTGTTAACGTCACAGTAGCTGCAGGTGTACCTGTCATATCTGTGTTGTTGTAATAAACGACCTGCATGCCCTGTCCACCTGATGGTGACATGATTTCCTGGAAACGACTCTCATAACTTTCATTGCGAGTCAGTCCACAGCCCTGCACATAAGGTACATCACCCAATTGTTGACGAATACCTTCAAGAGCTGTAACTGTCTTAGTGGGATAGCCTGCATAATTGCCCCATTGCATCACGGAGTCATTGGCGTTCGGCCCCATGACAACAACCTTACTTGCAGACTGTGACTGAGTCGCAGCATACGATAAAGGCAACACGCCGTTATTCTTCAACAATACGATACTCTTGCGAGCCATGTCAAGTGCCAATTGCTTATGAGCTGCTGATGCCACAACATCATCAGGAATCCGTGTCCATGAAACGAGGGCATCATCATCGAAGTCACCTACTTCAAAACGAGCGATAAGCAGGCGACGCAACGAACGGTCAAGGTCACTTTCCTTGATATCACCACGACGTACAGCCTCAGGCAGATGTTGGTATTCTGAACCACACTCTACATCAGTACCTGCCAATACGGCTTGAGCAGAAGCTTCCTCACTATCCTTTGCCACATTATGCCAACGAGGCAAGAAATCACGAATGGCACCACAATCACTGGTAATCAGTCCCTGAAAGCCCCATTCGTCGCGTAATATCTGTTGCTCATAACGATGTTGTCCACAACAAGGTCGACCATCAATGCGCTGATAAGCGCACATCACTTCAGCCACCTGTCCCTCCTGTACCAATGCCTTGAAAGCTGGCAGATAAGTCTCCCAAAGGTCGCGCTCGGGCAAATCCTCAACATTGAATATATGGCGATTCCACTCTGGTCCACTATGAACGGCAAAATGCTTTGCACAGGCAAGTAACTTCTTATAGTCACCAATCCACTGTCCATCATAGGTCATTCCCTGCAAGCCACGAACAACTGCAAGTCCCATCTTTGACGTGAGGAAAGGATCTTCACCATAAGTCTCTTGTCCGCGTCCCCATCGGGGATCACGGAAAATATTGATATTGGGTGTCCAAAATGACAGGCTTTGATAACGACGTATATCTCCAGACTGCTTAGCTTGTCTGGCTTTCACGCGAGCCTCATCACTGACAGCAGTAAAGACACGATGCAACAGATGGTCATCCCATGATGCCGCCATTGCCATTGTTATTGGAAAGACAGTAGCATAGCCGTTGCGCCCGACACCATGCAACGCCTCGTTCCACCATTGGAACTGAGGTATCTGCAAGTGTTCTATGGCTGGTGACGTATCCATCATCAGACGTACTTTCTCGTCAAGTGTCAGTCGAGACAGCAGGTCATCAGCACGTTGCTCTGCCTTCAAGTGTGGGTTCTGATACGGTAATAACGCAGTTTGTGCTTTCAGCGAGAGTACGCTGATGATTGCTATGAAACAAGAAACTATTCTTTTCATATTTACTGCTTCTAAAAAACAATTATCATTGAGCACCCACGATATTCTTCAGTGAAGAGCCGAAGATGATATACTGTGTATTACCAGCAATAGTTCCCTCGTTCTGTCCCCAAAGGAAGGGCCAGTCATCGTAGTTCTCGAAATGGTCAGGTTTACGGAACAGCAGACCAGGAGCCACGTTGCCAGGGATAAAAGAGAAGTCTGCACGGTTATTACCGTAGAATACCTGTTTGGGACGAGCTGCACCTACGACTGCCACGAACGAATAGTTATGGTAAGGATGACAACCATAAAGCCAGTTAGCAACACGATAGACTTCATCCTTGGAAACGATATCGGGATAGTAGATGTGTGCATAATTGACAGCGATGCCGAAGTTCAGCACGGCATTGACACCAGCCCAGTTACCTAGACCGATAGGTACACCATAAGGATTCTGCGTATCAAAACTCTTGTCGGAACGGAATCGAGGGCTGTCTGTATATTGCGTACTATAATACCCTCACCAGCAAACCATGTATTATCGAAATCAATTTGTGTATTACGAGAGAGTAGTTCTGTGGCTTCCTTACGCAAACGATCTGCCTGACGCTGAGCACGGTCAGCGAGGTCGTCGTTATAGCCTCGAAGCACCCGTGCTGCAGAGATAAAGATACCTGCTGCCTGTAAATCGAGACGCGGATTACGGGTCGTAAATGCCCACATATCATCTGGCGTACCGCTACGCTTGCCATCAGCAGACACCTCGTAAGGTTTCAGACTCGGATCATAATGCAAGCCGTCGGTGATACTTGCCGCATCACCGAGATGATGGTAGTTGTCGAGGATTGAATTAGAGAGCGTCGATGCCATGTGGTTCCATCAGGACGATGCAGGTCGACATAACGCTGTTTTTGACTGACAAAGGTCTCGTCGCGTTGAGGTTTGAAGAGTTCCCAGGTACGGATGAAGTTCTGTACCACATTGATATTCGAACCCGTCTCGATATCGAAGTCACCAGCATCAAAGAAGCCACCGATGTTCAAACCAGGAATCAGTTCGTAAGGTTTGTATTTTGTCTCGGTAGTCTCTCCTTGTCTATGCAAGTCGAAATGGTCACTGGGTGGTGCCTGTAGATAGCCCTCCTTAAACGGTTCACCGTGCCAGACACGATAGCCCTCGTTAACATACATGTGGTTCATGTGAATGGGAACCCAGACATCTGTCGTAGCATCCGTTATCTTATCATAGACATGCTCGTCAATGAGGAAATCATTGGTCTTTGTATTACCATATTGGATATAATAAACACCTGGTTGCTTGACAGACGAAAAGTCAAACTTCACATAGTTATATTTGAAATAAGGACCCCACGACTGAATATTTCCTGTATAAGCCTGCTCCTTCGTACCGTCGGGATTGACACGCATCAGGGAAGCAGTAGCCTGTGGCTTATCGTTCTTATCTAATTCAATGACTGCCACCTTCGGCTGCTCTGGAATATAACCTACTTGTGAGAAACCAATATTAGGCTCACGAATCCATCCAGGAATAGCATGTGGCTCTACTGTCCATGTGATAACCTTACCTGTCTTTCCCTTCGGTAGTACACTACGTAAAACATACCAGCCGTTCTGGGCAAGGATGCGACCATCGTATAGTTTCAGTTCTGCATCGTCACTACTGATACGAATCATCCGTTCAGGCGTATCAGTAGCCATCATGATTTCATGTCCTGTCTCCATAGGAAGCGGATCGATGAAGCGACCAGTACCTCTGTCATCATAGGTCTTGAAACCTTTGAACTGACGAGGTTTCTCACTATTGGGACGAGTAATCGTCTGACTGGTCGCATAACGTGGCAACCGACCTAAACGTCCGTCCATCGTGAAAGTCTTCAACCAATATTGCGAAGGCAAAAACTCTATATTAAATCCTGCCTCACCAGCCAGTTTCTCAGGAACAGGCTTATCGAGCCAGACGGCAATCTCTACCGCCTTACCTTTCGCTGTGACAACGATACGACTATCAAAGTCGTAGTCATCATATCTCAGGGCAACTTCAATACTGCCTTTCTCACGATTCACCTTCCGACTCGTCATCTTCGGCACAAGGTCCCATTGCTCAGGCGTGTTGTTCAAACGGACAGCACCACCCTGAACCGTACGCACGCCATGATGAATGATTTCAATACCAGAGTTCTTCTCGTCATTGAAGCCTCCGTTGAAACTATTGCTGAATACCAGCACGTTCACGCCCTGACGCTCGAAATACTCAAGGTCGTTCAGTCGTAAGTCCTGAGCCATACAAGTCATTGCCGCAGTCAGGAACATCAAAAGTAATGAATGTTTCTTTGTCATAGTCGTTATCGTTTTTTATGTTAAGTTATCTTCTTAGTGCTCTCGCGAAGTTCCAATCTTGCCTTCACTACAACATGCTTCACACTGTAGTCTCCATTTATCTGATCCGCCAGTAACTTGAACGCCTTACCACCGATTTCTTTTAAGTTCTGTTTTACAAGCGATATCCTTGGAGTAACTAGATCTGACACCCAGTCACTCATATATCCTACGATAGCAATATCTTCAGGAACACGCAAACCTCGGCTAGCGACGGTCTTGATGGCTGCACTTGCCAACAAGGCATGTGCGGCGATGATGGCATCTGGCGGTTCTGGAAGATTCAGCAACTCCATCATATCGGTAAGTCCTGAGTTAAAACTGGTATTATGACACTTTACCAATTCCTTCCGAATAGGAACCCTACGCTCACGGAGAGCTTCCAGATAACCGTGCTTGCGGTCTATTGTCTGTTTCATACGGTTCGAGCCACCCAGAAAGGCAATCCTCTTTGCCCCACAGTCAATGAGGTAATGAGTCACCTGACGTGCAGAATCGGTATCGTTGATGACCACCGTTGAGAGATTGACATCAGCAATCCTGTCAAAAATTACGATGGGGACATTACGTTCCTTCACCCGAAACAGATGACTATAGTCAGTCGTATCTTGCGAGAGACAGACAACGATACCATCCACATGCATATTCATCATGTGTTCAATACATTCCACCTCGTTTTCATATTTATCATCCGAATCGGTGATGATACACATGTATCCTGCTTTCTTCGCCTCCATTTCAAGGTATTTCACGATATGCGCAAAATGACTGAATGATACATTAGGTACGATAACACCTATCGTACGTGTAGTGTCATAACGAAGACTCACGGCAAAAGGATTAGGACGATATCCCTGTTCTTTGGCATATCGCTCTATTTTCTGTCGCAATTCCTGACTCACGCCTTCCTGTCCTTTCAAGGCACGTGAGACAGTGGAGACATTGATACCAAGCATCTTTGCGATGTCACGCTGAGATATTCTTTTCATCCATCAAAAGACTTTCCTGTTAGTGTTTACAAAGTTAGTACATTCTTTTTAGATTTTACGCAACAGTTTTAGGATTATTTGCGCAACGCGTTGCGTTTTGTTGCTTTTAATAAGGAACTGACTAATATTCTAAATAAGGTGTCAGTCTTTGGAAGTCTTTCTCTGCGAAATCAGAAGAGAAACGGAGTTGTCGGATATCCTCTATCTTACCATGCAGCCTTCTGTAGTCTGTGATAGCCTTAGCTTGATAGTAGTTGATGTATGGATGGCGACGGAGTTGCTGCAGGGTGAGTTTGTTGACATTCAGTTTATGAGGGTTTGAATGTTGAATGATTAAAAATTTCTTTGCCTCTTTCGGGAACTGGTCTATCTCGTCTAATTGATCTACATTTACATAACCACCCAACCATTTTCCATAATGCACGATTTCCTTCGCATAATACTTTCCGATACCAGGAACACGTTGCAATTGGGCAGTATCCGCCGTATTTAATACGATATGTTCGTTTTCGCGGATCTTCACAGGATAGCGCAAGTTGTCATTGTTCTCATTACTCTTATTACTCCCATAGTTCCCATTACTCCTACTGTTCCCATCCTTCTCTTCCTTCCTCCCTTTAAACAACGTAGCCGCAGGCAAATAGTCTGAAGAAATCTGAATATATGGCTCCAACCGACGATAGTCCTTCACCGTCAGTCCATAAAGCCGTGCAAAGTCCTCCTTCTTCCGATACACCCCACCCTTTGCCCTATATTTATAGATGTTACGTACTTGCCAAGGTTGCAATCCCAGACGCAACAATTGCGTAGAGTCAGCGGTATTGGGGTCAAAATAAAAAGTTTCAGGTTGCTGTGAAGGAGTTACCGCATATGGGATATTGCGACGCTCCCTACTTTTTGTTTCCTCGCCCCTTATGGGAGAATTAGAGAGAGGCTCTCCAAGAAAAAAGATTCCTGTCAAGACAATAACACCTACGACAAGAGCGGCAATCAGAACACGGCGGTCATTGCGATTCATATCACACCTAATTGATGGAGGAAGATTAGGGTGATACAGATAGGGCAGACGAAACGGACGGCAAAGAGATAGATATCAAATAAACTTCCTTTCAGTCTTCCTTCACTGGTAAACTCATCGAATACCGTCTGCTTCGGGACATACCAACCCACCAAAAGACACGTCAGCATCGCACCCGTCGGCAAAAGGAAGTTCGCCGTCAGACCATCGCAGAAGTCCATCAAAGACTTACCCAGCAACTGTATATCAGTATAGGCACCCACGGACAAGGCACAGAAGACACTGATGATACCAGCAACAATGGTGACAACCCATGCAGACTTCCGACGTGGCAAGGAAAGTTCCTCGGTAAAGAAAGCCGTACCTATCTCATGCATGGAGATGGTAGAGGTGAGTGCCGCGAAGACCAACAGGACATAGAACATAATGCTGACTACATAGCCCACCATAGGCATTGATGCAAAAGCCTGCGTGAAGACATTCGGCAAGGTGATGAAGATAAGCGAGGGACCGCTGTCTGGATTTACGCCTACAGAGAAAGCCGCAGGGAAAATCATGAGTCCTGCAAGAATCGCCATCAGCGTATCCACCAACGCTATCTGTCCTGCTGACCGCAGCAGATTAGTCTCTTTCGAGAAATAACTGGCATAGGTACATAGACATGCCGTTCCTAACGACAACGAGAAGAACGCCTGTCCAAGTGCATCCAGTATCACACTGCCCGACAACTTCGAGAAGTCGGGATGCAACAGGAACTTAACACCTTCTATCGAACCTGGCAGCAGACAAGAGGCAACCACCAGAATGAGCAAGAGAATGAAAAGAATGGGCATCAGCAATTTCGAGGCGCGCTCGATACCTTTCCTCACACCACGTATCACTACAAAATGGGTAATCAAGATAAAGCCTGCACCCCACAAAACAGGTTTCAGCGGGTCACTGGAGAAAGACACGAAATAGTTCTTCACTGACTCAGCATCACCATTAATCTCTCCTACTATTGAAGCACACAGATATTCCAAGCACCAGCCAGCCACAACGGCATAGAAACCTAAGATAATGATAGAGGTGAGGATTCCCAAATAGCCCACGAATTTCCAAGGTATTATGATACCTCGCTTAGGGCGGTCTTCTGACAATACATCATACGACTTTGCTGCATTCGACTGTCCATGACGGCCGACGATAAACTCACTGACCATCCCGGGGATGCCTAACACAAGTATACAGACAATATATATCAGGATAAAGGCTGCACCACCGTTCTCTCCTACCGTATAGGGGAAACGCCATACGTTGCCCAAGCCGACTGCAGAGCCCGCTGTAGCCAGCACAACACCTATCTTACTTCCAAAACTGCCCCTTTCCCTCATTTCAGTAACCCGAATTGATGTAAAAAGATCAATAATATTGCCAACGGACAGATATACTTTACCAAGAAGAGGAAGATATGAAACATACGGATATATCCCCTACTCTGCAATGATCCGTTATTCGTAAACTCTCTTCTCACAATATGATGCGGCACAAACCAACCGATGAAGATACAAGTCAGGAAACCGACTATCGGCAGGAATATCTGTCCCGTGATAAAGTCAAACCAGTCGAACAGCGCCTTGCCTGCTATTGTGAGTCCGTCAGCTGGACCTAATGACAAGGAGCAGAAAGCTCCGATAATAGATGTAAGGATGGTAACGACCAATGCCGCTTTCTTACGACTCACCTTCATTTCCTCATGGATAAACGCCGTACTCACCTCATGGAGCGACATCAGAGAGGTCAGTGCCGCCAACGACAACAATACGAAGAAGAGCAACGAGATACAGTAGCCCATCATCGGGAAGGCGGCAAATGCCTGCTGAAACACATTCGGCAACGTGATGAAGATGAGCGACGGACCGCTGTCCGGATTAACCCCTACCGAGAAGGCAGCAGGGAAGATCATCAGTCCGGCAAGGATAGCCACCATACAATCAATCAACGCTATCTGTGATGCCGACCTCGTCAGGTTGGTATAACCAGAGAAATAACTCGCATAGGTACACAGGCACCCCATGGCGATACTCAGTGAATAGAAACTCTGTCCCAATGCCCCTAAGAACACCTCCGCATTCAGTTTCGACCAGTCAGGCTTAAACAGGAACTCAATACCCTTATCGCCACCAGGCAACATACAAGAAGCGCTCACGATAATAAGCAACAATATAAATAAGGTAGGCATCAACAGCTTTGACGCACGTTCTATACCATCACGCACTCCATGTTCTATAATCAGATAGGTGAGTCCTAAGATGATAACCGTCCACAACACCGGTTTAACGGGGTCTGTCGACAATTCCGTGAAATAGGTTCTGAAATACTCCGGGTCACCTTGCAGATGTCCTATCAGTGAAGCGATGACATACTGCAGGCACCATCCGCTGACCACCGCATAATAGCCTGTAATCAAGAAACCTGTCAGCACCCCCATATAGCCAATCAAAGCCCATGGCGTACCACCAGCCAGTTTACGGTAGGCACGTGCTGTATTCGCCCTTCCGTTACGACCGACAATAAATTCGCTAATCATACAGGGGATACCCAACACTACCACACAGTTAATATATATCATGATGAACACGGCACCACCGTTCTCACCAGTCATATAGGGGAAACGCCAGACATTTCCCAAACCGACCGCTGAGCCTGCCGTAGCAAGAATAACGCCTAACTTACTCCCGAAATTAGCTCTCTCTCCCATAATATCTTTCTTTCCGTTTGCAAAAGTATAAAATAATTCTTACTTTTGCACCAAAATTCAAGGCAATAATGCAGAAGCTCAAACAATTTATAAGAAAATACCCCCTGTCAGTCATCTGTATCATACTAATCTGGATACTCTCTTTTCTTCCCTTTTTTCCAGAGACACCTCTTGACGGCATCCAGTTTATCGACAAATGGACGCACTTCATCATGTATGGCGGCACCTGTACTGTCATCTGGTGTGAGTATCTCCGTAAGCACACTGTATTAGACAAGAAGAAACTCTTCCTATTCGCATGGCTCGCCCCCATCGTCATGAGTGGTATTATTGAAATCTTACAGGAAAACTGCACGACCACACGCAGCGGAGAATGGCTCGACTTTATTTCCAACTCCACAGGTGTGACTATTGCCGTCGTGACAGGACTGCTAATCTACTTCATCAAATCGCTCAATAAAAATACGCGTCACGATACCCTTCGCTGATACGAAGTAGACACGGGGAATGATAGACGAAGCAAAGAGTTCATAGATGCGTCTATCGTTCTGTGCAAAATAAGGTATCTGTAATCCTTTGTCTTTCCAATAGGCTGCTACGTCCTCTTCACCTTCTTCCCGACTGATAGCAACCATCTGGAAGCCCTCATCGGCTTTATGCTTTAGATAGTATTGATTTAGTTTCGGTAAGTCCCGTTGACAGTCAGGACACGTTGTATTGAAGAATACGATAACCGTCTCACCTGTCAATTGAGCTGTAGAGAAAGATCTATGGACACCGTCAGCCTCCACTTCAACGGTAAATAACGGAACGCGGTCACCCACGTGCACACGCTCCGTCACTTCGTTATTATCCTCGATACTGCTACAGCCCATTATCAACAGGCATAATAGCAAACTTATGAATGTATGATATCTCACCGATTCCATTCTATTTTACCATAATCTTCACTGTCTTTTGATCACCAGCAGTATTCTCCGCCTTGATGATATAGACACCAGTATTCAGAGAGAAATGAGCAGACTTGCCACAGGCACCTACCTGATACATTGTTGCACCATTGAGGGAGAGGGCACGGATTCCATTGAGATCCTCAGAGGAAGTCACTGTCACTTCGTGACCACAGACACTAACAAAGACACCCTTCTGGACATCCTCAGCCTTCTTGATATCCAACGTACCTGTCATGATGAAATAGCGACCGTATTCGTTCGGAACGACCGTAAAGGCAACACCATCATCGACAGCAGTCTGCTCTCCTGTCATGGCATCCAACAAATAGAGCTGACCATCCGCTATCTCTGTACCTTCAAATGTTACCGTCACTGATTCTTCCATATCAGCACATGCAACACCAAATGGTACCACACTTATCTTTGGTCTCACGTCAATACTCAGAGCTCGATCCCCCGAGATAGTGAAGATTGTCGCCACATCACTCAAGTTCGAGTCGAAGAGCGTTTCCACATCCTCTTTACCTACATAAGTCTCTGATGCAAGCTCATCAAGTATGACCTTTGCCTTCGATAAAGTGGTATTGTTTGTTGCCTGAAGTGTCAGTATTCTTGATGGAGCAGAAGTACTTTCTGCATTATCATCAGCACGTATACCATTAGGATCTGGCGTATAGACAGTTCCCGTTCCATAGTTGCCGTCAACCATCATATCAGTATGGAAAACAACATTCTCAGGTGCGTCACCCTCGGCACATTTCAGGAAGAACGCTTGCAATGGTTTAATCAAGTGCTTATCCGTCTCTGTGACTGCATCGGTGGCATCCACTACGGTTAATGTACTTTCCTCATAAGTATAATAACCAGTATCGAAAGCAGAATTAAACTTAAAGAATTCTCCCATATCGATGGAAGACATGAACGGATTACCTACAAGATAATAAGTATAGCCAGATCCATCTGTACCCTGAGCCTGTAAGTTGGCGACAGGAATCACAACTTGTTTTTCAGTAATATCCAGCAGTCTGGCATAGTCTTCACCCTTGGTTACTGCCTGTGTCACCTTGCCTTCTGTCGGTGAGGTATTATCCCACTGGTAATAATCATAACTCGTATCATACTTCGGTAAGCGAATCAAGGCAGGAATGTCATTATCGGAACCATCTTTCTGGGCTTTCTTCTGAGCACGGATAGAGAAACCGCCTTTCGTCGTATAAGGAACCTCTACATCATTATACGTATGCCCCCACTCGGATAAATTCGTCGTGACTGAGCCGAAGTTAATCTTGGCGGAATAATCCGTTGACCTAATGTCATTTGTCTTGGTATAGACTTTGGCAGTCTGACCCCATGACCGCTGATATATCGGATATTTCGTGCGGCTATAGGCAAAACCTGCTGCATTAACTGCAGTGGAAAATTCGATATTCTGGAAAGCCTCTGACTCCTGCCGTCCGTTCTTTGCAGCATCTACACTATTATAAGGCACATACATATCACCAGCATACGTCGCCTTCAGCGGACTTGACATCAGATACCATTTATTGGCAATTAGTTCCTTTTCCACCCACGCCTTTTCATAAGTCAAACGATTCTGCTTCAACAACTCGGCACGAGGTTTGAAGTAAATCTCCTTACAAATATTACCATAGAACTTCTCCACGTCGAAAACCTTGGCTGTGGGCTGTTCTGGAGACTCCCCGTCATCACCCCATGTACCGTCTTCGTTGAGATAACGGTGTCCGAAGCAACCTACACCACCTTGAGTATGCGTACCATAACGTACCAGCATATCATAACGGATATTCTCGGTAGGATAACTCGACATCTCAGAAGAGAAAGGACTCGGATCCGTGTACATCTGTGTACCTGTTACCATGGAGGGGTCTATCAAGGCACCACCTTGACTGGCACTTCCTTTTCCATCTTCCGTTACTTTCGGTTCACCTATCAGGTTCGGTGCGTGATTGTCGGTAAGCAAGGTAACATAGGTGAATTTCATTGGCACATAGCCAGGACTGGTTGTCAATAATGCGTCAATTTCTTCATTATTTTCATAACCGCCAGGATGACCTGCCGATGGCGTGTTGGTGTTAGAACCCTGTGCTCCCTTATACAGTTCCGTACGCCCAGAGCGTTTCCAGTTATCATCATAATACCAACTGGCATTATAATAGTCAATCTCATGTAGCGTTCCAAGTACCTGAGCGTCCCAGGTAACAAACTCCGGCACGACCTTGATAACAAGGAATAAATCACCATAACAAGGAGTTATTGCAGATTCATCGTCCTCATCCATGAACGAAGTTGACACCTCATACTCATAGCCCTCATGGAAATCTATCTCACATTCGCTGAGGTCGAGTGGCAGATACATGTGTGTCTTGTTTACATACGGTCTACCACCTCCAGAAGGAGCGACAATCTCGGCAAACTTCTTTCCTACTGCCTCTTCTTCCATTGCAAGTAGCACGGGGTCACTGGTATTCGGTCGTTGTTCCTCTGGTGCTAACGTCTTATCGACGGCAGAAATGGTCAAGATAGGATCTGCTGGGAAATAGAGTCTCTTGGTTGTCCCCTGACTCTTATCCCTATAAGTCCTCACAGGGATATGCAGTTTATAACCTTCCTCCTTCATCATCCTCAACTGCTCCAGTCCAACACGGATAACCTGCCTGGTATAGGATGCCGGGTAATCTACGTCATCAAAGCCTAACGTCATCTGAGGACCTCCAATGGATGCATCCACAATAAACTTCATGTCTATCGGCGAACAGATTTCGTCACCGTCAGAGGTCTGCTTGTCAACAGGCAGAGCCGCAAAGTGCCTCTCACCTGGTGTAGTGAAGGTATAATTGAATTTCGTAGAGGCAGATAATAGCAGTTTTCCGTCAGCCTCAGTATGATCCATATATTCAACAAGGAGTTCGCGCATCTCTGCTGTGAACGCACCGCTGGCTGCTGGCAAGTCAGCACTAGACGTATAAGTATTTTGGTCAATATCACGAAGAGCATCAAGAGCTTCCCTCAAACCTGGAATATTATTAAATGTGGTCTTCGCATTCGTTGTACTTGCATGGAGGAAGAAATCAAACTTAATATCCGAATAAGTACGGTAACTGCCGTCTTCTGTCGGATACTGCACCTTTATAGCGTATGTCTTCGTCACCAATGTAGCACCGCAACCGAAATTCACTGTTCCATCAGAGGCTTCCTCGCTCTCACCGTCCATCAAGTCTAAATACAACTTATTGGCAATAATATCATTACTAAACACTGAGCAAGCATTACCATTATACGGATTACCCCAACCTGCAGGAGTATTAACAGTTTCATAGTTAAAATCGTAGAATGATACATAGTATTTTTTACCTGGCTCCAACACAAAGTCATGCTCCGCAAACTGGAAATAGATTTCGCCATCTGTACCCTTATAGAAGCCAGAATTAGTGTTTGGTGTGCCATCTAAGTAAATACCGCCGATGGGAGTAGTAGAAGTCACTGACTGCCAATCATAGTTTACATTGATAGTGACTGCACCATACAGATTAGTGGCGACACCACTTGCACTCGTATAAATGCCTTCACCTGTCAGTTCCTCGCCTTCCTGAACCACGTGATTCACATCGTCGAACTTCTCATAGATACGGTAGAAAACCGTCTTCTTTCCATCGATTGCCCATTCACTTATCTGTTCTATCAACGTCTTGGCATCTGCAGTAATCTTGATGGTCGACTTTTCCTCTGTACCATCACATATATCATTATTGATTTCTGCCCTGACCTTTGCCGAATAGGTATAGAAGGAAATCTGGTCAACACAGTAGTCTGCACCTTCTGTATTGTCACAATAGTTGTCTATCTCTACATAATAGTGTCGAGTATTACCCGTCAGCAGGTTATTCAGTTCCGAAGGAATGGTTGTATAACCATATACCTGATACCACTGAGCCTCATGCCTTACTCTTGTTTCATCACTTTCGTATGGATCTGTACCAAGTTCACTGTAGAGGTCACCTGTCACAAATGCCACTACTGGCACTCGCTCACCAGGATGTTCATCATCATCCGTCAGCACCCGGAAGCGAACCATCGGCTTGGTGATGTTATTCGTCATACTGGCAACATAGGCTGTATAGTAAATCTTCGCATCGTGACAAAGGGCTGCATCAAACTCCAACGTGGCAATAGTACGCGCCTCGTCAGCAGCATCAACATAGAGGAAAGCACCATAGTCGTTGGTGTCACTGGTTCCCTTGCCACTGGCACGCTCATGAGTCACATCGAAGAGTCTGTCCCACCACCACCATCGACAGTAGATATTCTGAATGTCTCTCTCATCACTCTGTGAGATGCCATACATGTTCATCGATTTCAACAGCGTATAGTCACCATGCAATGGGGCGATACCGTATTCACCCCATCCTGCAAACTTATTTGTGGCACAGAGTCCATAGAGCTGCGGATAACAGAAGCCGTACTGGGCATCAGGTATCTCCAAAGGTATCTTGGTGTAGTTATCGAACGAATTCTCTGGGGTCTTCAGTCCTACACGGAAGAATTCGTTGAAATCCAACGTCTTGGCATGAGTATATTCCTTGTTCATATAACCCACCGTGCGTTCCGTCGTCTCTGAACCTAACGCCTGAGGTGCCGCATCAATGAATACCAACTCTGTCCAGATGATAGGCATCTCTACTGTACCATCTCCTACACAGGCTACCATTTGGACACGATCACCTACACCAATTATCGGTGTCGTACCACTTGATCCACTAATTCTCGTCCATTCACCGGTAAAGTCAACCAAAGAATATTTCGCCTGGATTCCTCCACCACGAGTATCCATAGCTATTGTCTTTTTCCACCAGTTCCCATCCGCATCCTGATAATAGGCATACCATTGTAACTGATTAGCAGCACTTATTCCTCCATTCTTGACATAATAGTATCCTAACGAACTCAAGTCGGTACGTAGGGAGAAGTCTCCAACACCATTATTCGTCGAGATAACTACACGACCGTCATTCTCTAAGATGGATATCTTTTCGTTAGGTGTCTTTGTCATAATCTTCTCTTCCACAGCAGCAAGACCTGTCAGGCTCTCACTATTCGCATTCGCCTTTTCTTCTATTTCATCAGCGATAACGGAAGCAGGCAAGATGTGGAACAGATAACGAATGGAAAGCGTCGGTTCGTGGACAAGATAGGTGTACGAGTCATCCATACCATCCATATAGCGTGACACGTCACAGGCTATCAGTATCTCATCCGTAAGGGTACTGAATCCTGACGGTGCCTTGAAGTCAATACCGATACGTGCTTGTGTGGGATCATCACCAGATGGCAAGGCGATATAGCCGTAATCCTTTTCCACGAGGTTTGATCCGGGATTCGCAAAATTAGCCGACTTTGCATCTGTCTTATAGTCGTACCAACGGAAATAGCCTCTTGGCTCTGTGTCATTTCCAGTATCCGCGTAATGCTGCAAAGGAAGTATCAAAGAAGCTGTCTCATTCTCATTGAGATTCAGATAGTAATAATAGTCAACCGTATGCACGTTCTGGCGGACTAACTCCGACGTAGTCGTATAGCTATTGGTAGAGGAATCCCAGATATATCCCTGTACACCAGTAGCCTCAGCAGGTTTGATATAGTCATAGCTATTAGCCATTTCTATTTCTTTCTCACCCATATTCATCAGATACCTATATCCTTCACCCTGATAGTGTACAAAGGGCTGATTTTCCAACTCATCCTGTGTATGGAGTGTATAGACATACTTCACCTGTATATCCTCTGGATCACTGCTCCATGGAGAGGCTGTATAGCCGTCTGTCTTGGTCGTTGCCACGCAAACCACTCTTACTTGGTCATAAGTATAGCCACCTGGCAAGGTAATGGTAGGATTATAGGCAGTACCAGAACCTTCATCATTGAAATTACTTGCGTCAAAGCCTTTACGATAATAGCCGTTATTACCGCCTGCTGCAGTATAATCCTGCCCAGACGTAAAATTGCTTATGGGAATCTCATTCCCGTCAAGGTCAGTCAGATACCAACGCACATAAAGTTTATCCGCCAGATTGGTTTTTCCCTCACTACAATCAACGGCAAGTTCCTGCCAGTTGCCTAACAGATGAGGTGTACATGAGTTACTACCCGAATCATAAATCAATGTCTTATACTTCGTCTTCACAGGATAACTGAATCCATAGGTATAGATATAATTATAGTCGGGCTCTGAAGTTCCAAGAGGCTCCGTAGAGAGTGCCACATGAACCTGATACTCGTTGTAGAAGCCAGCATCCAACTTCACCGTAGCAGCCAGTTCACTCAAATCAATACCTTCTTCATTAGAAAGATAGTAACCGTATTTCACGTCCGTATTTCCCTCAGTGGCATAGGCAGTCATTCCTGCCACGGAGAGTATTCCCGTCGGATCCACCATCTCTCCAGCAACTGTGGTCAACCATACACGGGCATACTTCGCCGTACCACCGCCCCACGCAGTCGTGGCATGACTCAGTGGCAACGACTCCGATGTACTGGTATTCAGCACGTCAACAATCTCGCCTCCTTCACCGCCTGTATCCTTCAATTCACCCAAGAAACTCTTATAGAGCGAAAAGGTATAGCGGGCATTGGGATTACCTGTACCGTCACTTTTGGTATATATCTCACAAATCAACTGATAGTCAACTACGTCATCGTAGTTCACACCGGCAGGCGCATAGACGGCAGGCTTGCTCCATGTGTTCCAATGGATTGACGTGAATACAGACTGTCCTGTCAGCACAGCAGCATTGTCTGCCACAGTATAGCCTTCGACATCAATCGCCCAGTCGGTAGTTCCTGTCTGACGTTCGTTACCCTCAACCAAAGGCTGTTGTACTCCAGAGCCGTTTACTACATACCATTTCACATACTGTTCTGTAGACAACTCTTCCCAAGACGTATCCCAATCGGCATCCGGATCGGTGGTTGAAGCATGGACGGTCATTCCCGTCCGTCGCCATTCCATGGTCTTTGCTATTTCTTTGGTCGTTGGATTAGGATAAGAGAAGTCATAGGTGTATTGCAATTCCCAGTCAGGCTCACGGGTCAGCGGCGTTGCACCTCCTTCGGGCAGCACTTCTGTCATCTCTGTGGAGAAGACACCGACAACCTTATAAAGCTTATATGTCTTGGGGGCTGTCAGCGTGACACTGATCTTGCTCTTGTCAAGTGTTTGTATAGTACCACCGCCGTCAGGACCCAGATAAATATAGAAACCTTCTTCGGTATTGGTACATGCTGTTACGTCTGCACCGTCATACTGTACAGCCAACTTACCTACAGGATTAATCACATTGCCATTCGCATCCATCAGGTAGAAACGCGCATACTTTAAGTCTATACCTGACAATTTACTATGAGCAAAGGCACCTGTCGTCAAGTCGATGTCCAACGATGCAGCATCACGGGCAACTTCCTGTGTCATTCCATCCGTAACACCTGTAGCGCTCAACTCACCAGTAAAGGCATTCGGATCGATAATGACAGTGGTATATTTCAGTTTATAGGCAGGTTCTATGCCTGTTGATGTATCATACTCGTCACTAAACTCAAAAACGATCTTATAACCAGCATAGTCAATGGTCTTCTTTGAATCATTGAAAGGAACAAAGAGTTGCGATATCTTAGCAATTTGGGAAGCCCATCCAGATTCTCCCTCTATGTCAGAACTTTTACGAGATGCATTATCTGTAAAATACTTCAATTCATTACCGTCCAATGTCCAGTTCTGAATGCTGTAATCCTTGATGTCAAAACGCCATGCACTATTACTTGCATCTGTACTACCTATAGACACTTTCTCCCCACTCGGATTCAGTACATACCATTTGGCATACAAATACTTCGAAAAGTCGGAAACCGAGGAACCAAGCGTAGTGGTGATGGCATCCTGATGATTAATCGATAAAGTCTGATCCGCATCAGTTCCTTCCACACGTATCCTGATGTCTTTCTGGAAACTATAAACCTTTTTCTTATCCCAAGCAGGTTCCTGCGTACCAGAAAGCTCTTCATCGGATGATACAATCACCACATTGTATTTCAGCATCTCATCGGCAGTAAGACCTGTTAGGCTCAGTTTGCTTATATCAATACCGCCAGCCTCAGACAGATACCAACCATACTTCTCGTTACCTGCAGCACATTGGGTAATAGGAGCACCGTCATAAGTAATGGTCAGGTTTGCACTCTCTGCATTCGCATTGCCATATTTCGAAACATAAATACGGGCATATTTCGCTCCTGACACTAATGCATCCGACACATCCAACACCCCACTGGCAGCCTCGTAGTCCGTAATAGGCATCACCGTCTTGTCTGCTGCAATATCCGTCTCGTTGATTAATTCATAAGGAGCCTGTCCGTCAGCATTGAAATGGAAGATATAGCGGACTTTAATCATGGAAGATGAGACATCGGATACCTCTGCGACCACAATATAATTGGGATATTCCTCAAACTTTTGTGAACCTGGAGCATAAACTGGAACATTGGTATAGGCTGCCCAATTACCCGAAATGGCACCATCATTAACAGACCATACCGTCTGAGTAGCACCTTGCGTAAAGTCCATTGCCCAAGCAGGAGCAACAGATGCATTCCAGTGATTACCTTGTATATTTACAAGACTGCCAGAACCATAAGGACCATCATAAACTGACCAGCCGATGTAACCCGTTGTGGAACTACTTGTCAGTGTAGGAAGGTCTTCTGCTATCAACGAAGCTAAATCAATGGTCGTCGTATTTGTGTTCCAAGCAATATATTTATCAATGGTTGCAATAGGATAACTAAAGGAGTAAATTTGTTTCTCGTCCAGCGTAGCAGGCTCTTGGGTAATGGTGGCATCATCCAACGTCGGGGCTTCATCAGAGAAATACCCTACTAACTGATAATCATAGAATGTACCTGCATCAAGGGTAAGTGTCACGTCGATACTACTTCCTAAACCTTCACTGTTATAGACATAGACACCACGTTTCGGTCTTTCTGCTGAACTCTGTCCTCCACTCACT
>CADCEW010000046.1 GCA_902800585.1 uncultured Prevotellaceae bacterium | reverse complement strand
GTAATTTTGCAGGCAATTTAAACTTAAACATATATTGTAGATATGATTCAGATTACTTTTCCGGATGGTTCTGTTCGCTCGTATGAGCAGGGTGTTACCGGACTTCAGATTGCTGAGAGTATCTCACCAGCTCTGGCACGTAGCGTGATTGCCTGCGGTGTGAATGGTGAGACCGTAGAGTTGAATCGTCCTATCAACGAGGACGCAACGATTGAACTTTACAAGTTTGACGACGAGCAGGGTAAGCATACCTTCTGGCACACATCAGCACACTTGTTGGCTGAAGCTCTGCAGGAGTTGTATCCTGGCATCCAGTTTGGTTTCGGACCTGCCGTTGAGAATGGCTTCTTCTATGACGTCCTGTTGCCTAACGGTGAGATGATCAAGGAGAGCGATTTCCCGAAAATTGAGGATAAGATGCGTGAACTCGCTTCGAAGAAAGAACCTGTTGTTCGCAAAGAGGTGGCTAAGGCAGATGCACTCAAGGAGTTTGCTGCCGATGGTCAGACCTATAAATGCGAGCATATCGATCAGGACTTGGAGGATGGTAGTATCACAACCTATACACAAGGTAACTTTACCGACCTTTGCCGTGGTCCGCACTTGATGGATACGGGTGAGATCAAGGCTGTGAAGTTGACGAGTGTCGCTGGTGCTTTCTGGCGTGGCGATGCTACCCGTGAGCAGATGCAGCGTCTGTATGGTATCTCCTTCCCGAAGAAGAAGATGCTGGATGAGTATCTGGTGATGTTGGAAGAGGCCAAGAAACGCGACCATCGTAAGATTGGTAAGGAGATGGAGTTGTTTATGTTCTCTGACAAAGTAGGCAAGGGCCTGCCTATTTGGCTGCCTAAAGGAACCGAGTTGCGTCTCCGTCTGCAAGACCATCTGCGTAAGGTACAGAAGCGTTTCGGTTATCAGGAGGTTATCACGCCGCATATTGGTTCAAAGAATCTCTATATCACCAGCGGACACTATGCCCACTATGGCAAGGACTCCTTCCAGCCTATCCATACACCCGAGGAGGACGAGGAGTACATGCTGAAGCCGATGAACTGTCCTCACCACTGTGAGATATTCGCCTGGAAGCCCCGTTCATACCGTGACCTGCCCCTGCGTATCGCTGAGTTCGGAACGGTTTACCGTTATGAGCAGAGTGGTGAGTTGCACGGATTGACACGTGTACGTTCGTTTACGCAGGACGATGCCCACCTGTTCTGTCGTCCAGACCAGGTAAAGCAGGAGTTCCTGAATGTGATGGATATCATCGGAATCGTGCTGAGTGCCTTCGGTTTCAATTTCGAAGCACAGATTTCTCTGCGTGATCCTAACGACCACGAGAAATACGTTGGTACGGATGAAGACTGGGCATTGGCAGAGAAGGCTATCGTTGAGGCCTGCGAGGAAAAAGGTTTGTCTGCTAAGGTTGAATATGGTGAGGCAGCCTTCTATGGTCCGAAACTCGACTTCATGATCAAGGATGCTATCGGTCGCCGTTGGCAGCTGGGTACCATTCAGGTAGACTACAACCTGCCAAAGCGTTTCCAACTCGAATATACCGATGAGGACAACCAGAAGAAGACGCCTGTGATGATTCACCGTGCACCCTTTGGAAGCATGGAGCGCTTCTGCGCTGTGCTTATCGAGCATACCAGTGGACACTTCCCCTTGTGGCTCACACCTGATCAGGTTGCCATCCTTCCATTGTCGGAGAAATATAACGACTATGCGAAAGAGGTGGCCAAGAAGTTCGACCTCGGAGGCGTTCGTCCTACTATTGACCTGCGCAATGAGAAACTCGGTCGTAAGATTCGCGATAATGAGTTGAAGCGCATTCCATATATGGTGATTGTCGGTGAGAAAGAACAGGCTGACGGAACTGTTGCCGTTCGTCCACAGGGTGGTGGTGAGCAGAAGGTGATGACTATCCAAGAGTTCATCGACCACATCAATGCCGAGGTCGCCGAGATGACGAAAGCATTTTGATAAAGTTGACAGTTTAGAGTTTAAGGTTTAAAGAAATAAGATATGAAACCAACATTATTTCTCCTTGCCGCTGGTATGGGAAGCCGCTATGGCGGTTTGAAACAACTAGACGGTCTGGGTCCTAATGGGGAGACCATTATGGACTATAGTATTTACGATGCCATTCAGGCTGGTTTTGGTAAGATTGTCTGGGTCATCCGTAAAGACTTTGAAGAGCAGTTCCGTACACAGATTCTTGCGAAATACGAGGGACATATCCCCTGTGAACTGTGTTTCCAGGGTATTGATGCACTGCCCGAAGGCTTCAAAGTACCTGAGGGACGTGTAAAGCCTTGGGGTACCAACCACGCCGTACTGATGGGTAAGGACGTCATTAAAGAACCGTTCTGCGTCATCAACTGCGATGACTTCTACAACCGTGATGCCTTTATGGTCATTGGCAAGTATCTGTCAGAACTTCCCGAAGGAGCCAAGAATAAGTATGCGATGGTAGGTTTCCGCGTAGGTAACACACTGAGTGAAAACGGTACCGTTGCTCGTGGTATCTGTACGAAGAACGACAAAGGACATCTGACAGACGTCGTAGAGCGCACGGAAATCGTACGTTGTGCCGAGGACGGCTCCAATGCAGGTGCCGCCAGTGAGCCTATCCGCTATAAGGATGAGACAGGTAAGTGGGTGGTTGTCGATGACAATACCCCTGTTTCCATGAATATGTGGGGCTTCACGCCTGACTATTTCGAGTATTCCGAGGCTTACTTCAAGGAGTTCCTGAGTGACCCGAAGAATATGGAGAACCTGAAGGCGGAGTTCTTTATTCCATTGATGGTCAACAAACTCATTACAGAGGGTACGGCTACTTGTGAGGTACTCGATACCACCTCTAAGTGGTTTGGTGTGACTTATGCCGCTGATCGTGAGGATACTGTGAAGCGTATTCAACAGTTGGTGGATGAGGGTGTTTATCCCAACAAGTTATTCTAATGCTGAAAGAGATAATGACAGAAAGGGAGTGCAGCGAACTGCGCTCCCTTATCGATACCGCAGAGACCATTGTCCTCTGTTGCCATATGCATCCTGATGGCGACGCTATCGGTGCGATGTTAGGGTGGGCGGATGTCTTGCGAGGATTGGGCAAGGAGCCGTTGATGGTTATTCCCGACCAATATCCTGATTATCTGCAATGGATGCCTAACACGGAGAAGATAGTACGCTATGACAAACGGAAGGATTATGTGGATACTGTGTTGAAGATTGCCGATTTGGTGTTCTGTCTGGACTTCAATACCTTGTCGCGTACGGATGAGATGGAGGAGGCTTTAGCGTTATCGCCTGCCAAGAAGGTATTGATAGACCATCATCTGGATCCGCAAGTGGATGCAGTATTGTCCATATCTTATCCGGAGATGTCTTCAACATCCGAGTTGGTGTTCCGTATTGTATGGCAGATGGGACTCTTTGAACAACAAGGAAAGCACTTCGCGGGTCCTGTCTATTGTGGTATGATGACAGATACAGGAGGTTTTACCTATAATTCCACAGAACCTGATATCTTTTTCATTATCAGTCAGTTGTTAACAAAACACATTAATAAAGATAAGATCTATCGCAACGTCTATCACAACTATAGCGAGCATCGTCTTCGGATGGTGGGATATGTGCTGTGTCATAAGTTAGTGGTGGACGAAATGCGGCATGCGGCATTCTATACACTCACTCGTGAAGACATGCGTAAGTTCCATTTCGTCAAAGGAGACGCAGAGGGACTTGTCAACATGCCGTTACAGATTAAAGGTTTGAAACTCAGTATCTCCTTGCGTGAGGATACAGAGCACGACAAAGTGATATGGGTCAGTCTGCGCTCGGTAGATGACTTTCCTTGTAACAAGATGGCTGAGGAATTCTTCAATGGTGGTGGACACTTGAATGCCTCAGGCGGTAAACTCCAATGTACGATGGAGGAGGCGGTAGAGGTGGTAAAACGTGCCATCCTTCATTATGAAGACACGTTAAAGTAGCCTAATATTGCGGATAATTGGTATTTTATTTGTAAATTTGCGCCCGAAATCAAAAGAATATAGATATGAAGAAAACATATAGCCTGTTGTTACTGCTTGGCAGTATCCTGTTTCTCACCAGTTGTAGTAAGGGTGAGACTTATTCTGACTTGAAAGATGCTGAGCGAGATGCCATTAATCGTTATATTGATATTAACAATATCACGGTCATTGGAGAGGAACAATTTATCAAACAGGGTGAGACTACCAATCTTGAAAAGAATGAGTATGTACTCCTTCCTAAGAGTGGCGTCTATATGCAGATTGTGCGTAAAGGGTGCGGTTCTATACTCGAAGACAAAAAGAGGGTAGAGATACTTTGCCGTTTCTTAGAATTTAATATCAAGGCAGACAGCATACTGTTAAGAAACGATATCCCTGTTGGAGGTTATATCAATAGTGTGTTTTATGATTTCTCTGCGTTTCCTGAGAAGATGAGCGTGGAGCGTACTGGTAGCATTTATACGGCATCGTTTGTACAGAGTAGTAGTCTGATGTATGCCTTCCACGGAACCGCCAATGTTCCTTCAGGTTGGTTAGTACCTTTGGCTTATATTAATTTAGGTCGCCCACAGGATGATGGTGATGAGGTAGCCAAAGTACGACTTATCGTTCCGCACTCTCAGGGTACTGCTGACGCATCATCAAGAGTGTTTCCCTGTTACTATGAGATTACTTACGAGATTGATGTATAAAACCAAGAAAACATGACACTTATTAAATCTATTTCTGGTATCCGTGGAACAATAGGTGGTTCTACGGGCGATACCTTGAATCCCCTTGATATCGTGAAGTTCACCACGGCTTATGCCATGTTTATCCGTCGTAACGGTCAAAGCCGTTCCAATAAGATAGTGGTAGGACGTGATGCCCGTATCTCTGGCGAGATGGTGAAGAATGTGGTTTGCGGAACGCTGATGGGAGTAGGTTATGATGTAATAAACATCGGACTTGCCACCACGCCGACAACAGAACTTGCCGTACGTATGTCTGGCGCAGATGGTGGAATCATCATTACTGCCTCTCATAATCCTCGTCAGTGGAATGCCTTGAAACTGCTGAATAAAGAAGGAGAATTCCTGACTGCTGCTGATGGTGCTATCGTACTCGACATCGCTGAAAAGGAGAATTTCGAGTATGCTGATGTGGACCATCTGGGACATTATGTAGAGGACAACACGTTTGATGCCCGCCATATTGAGAGCGTCCTTCAATTGAAATTAGTGGATGTTGAGGCTGTCAAGAAAGCACATTTTAAAGTGTGTGTCGATACGATCAATAGTGTAGGTGGTATTATCCTACCAAAACTGTTGGAACAGTTAGGTGTGGAGTACACTATCCTGAACGGAGAGGCAACAGGTGACTTTGCCCATAATCCGGAACCATTGGAGAAGAACCTGCAGGGTATCATGGACGAGATGAAGACAGGTCAGTATGATTTGGGTATCGTCGTCGATCCGGATGTCGACCGTCTTGCCTTTATCTGTGAAAATGGAAAGATGTTTGGCGAGGAATATACGTTGGTCAGCGTTGCAGACTATGTATTGAGTGCTCTGAGTACTCAGAGTTCTCCGAGTTCTCTGAATACTGTCAGCAATCTTTCTTCTACCCGTGCCTTGCGTGATGTGACAGAGAAACATGGTGGAACGTATGCTGCCGCTGCTGTTGGAGAGGTGAATGTCACTACAAAAATGAAAGAGGTGAATGCTGTCATTGGTGGTGAAGGTAATGGCGGAGTTATCTATCCTGAGAGTCATTATGGACGTGATGCTCTGGTTGGTATTGCTTTGTTCCTGACTTCGTTGGCAAAGAAAGGTTGTAAGGTCAGTGAACTGCGTGCCACTTTCCCAGACTATCAGATTGCAAAGAACCGTATTGACCTGACTCCTGAGACCGATGTGGATGCCATCCTCGTGAAGGTGAAGGAGATGTTTGCTGCAGATTCGACAGCACAGGTGAATGATATCGATGGTGTGAAGATAGACTTCCCAGACAAGTGGGTACACCTGCGTAAGTCGAATACCGAACCCATTATCCGCGTCTATAGCGAGGCAGTTTCGATGGAGGAGGCTGACGCCATCGGCAAGAAATTGATGCAAGTGGTTTACGACATACAGGAGTAGGTGTGGGTTAGGTGTTTATATAATAACAAAAAGAATGTCACAACTTGAACCATTAATTGCCGACCTTGCGCTTATCCTAATCTGCGCAGGTGCTATGACGCTTCTTTTCAAGAGTCTCAAGCAACCTATCGTTTTAGGTTACATCGTAGCGGGATTCCTTGCTTCACCTAACATGCCCTACATGCCCAGTGTCACAGACGGGCACAGCGTACATGTTTGGAGCGAAATTGGTGTTATCTTTCTGCTCTTCGCTCTTGGTTTGGAGTTCTCGTTTAAGAAAATTCTGAAGATGGGAGCTGCACCCATTATCGCTGCGCTTGCCATTATCTTCGGAATGATGTATGTAGGCTCTCTTGTGGGATATATCTTTGGATGGAGCGATATGGACTGCATCTATCTGGGTGGTATGCTTGCTATGTCTTCGACTACCATTATCTTTAAGGCCTTCGACGACATGGGACTGCGGCAGGAACGTTTCGCTGGTCTTGTGCTCAGCGTGCTCATCATTGAAGATATTCTGGCCATCGTACTTATGGTAATGCTATCCACCTTGGCTGTGAGCAAGGAGTTTGAGGGTTCGCAGATGCTCACGTCCATTCTGCAGCTTGGTCTTTACCTCGTGCTCTGGTTTACTGTGGGTCTCTACTTCATTCCTATGGTACTGCGAAAGTTGAAACCCCTGATGAACGAAGAGACCCTGCTCATCACCTCTCTCGCCCTCTGCTTTGGCATGGTGGTGGCAGCGTCCTTAGCAGGTTTCTCCGCAGCCTTCGGCGCCTTCGTCATGGGTAGCATCCTGGCAGAGACCGTTGAAGCTGAGCAGATAGAACATCTGGTTGCGCCAGTCAAGAATCTCTTTGGAGCCATTTTCTTTGTGTCTGTCGGCATGATGGTTGATGTAAACCTCATCATCGAGTATATTGTACCCATCCTCTCCATTATCGCAGCCATCATGCTGGGTCAGACCATTCTCAGCACCTGTGGCTTCCTGCTTTCTGGTCAGTCGCTGAAGACTTCCATGCAGTGCTCGTTCTCGCTTACGCAGATTGGTGAGTTCGCCTTTATCCTCGCCACTCTGGGCACGTCGTTGCATGTCACCAGCGACTTCCTTTATCCCATCGTCGTCGCCGTGTCTGTCTTCACGACATTCACCACACCATATATGATTCGCTTGGCTGAGCCATCCTACAACGTGGTGGCACGCATATTACCAGCTAAGTGGATTGCCAAACTGGAACGCATCACAGACGAGAATGACGAGAAGGCTCCCGATGAGTTGCAGAAAATCTGGAACAGTTGCTTTAAGCATTTTGTCTTTGTGATGCTGATCAACAGTGTGATCTGTATTGCAATCATGGCCATTATGCTCTATTATGTTCAACCGTTGATCGCCGATATTGTACCTGCTGAATGGCTTCACACCGTTACTGCTGTTGTCGCCCTCATCTTATGCTCTCCATTCTTGTGGATGCTACTGCGTGGAGGTGGCGATAACCCCGACATCGACAAACTATGGTACAGTGCTCCCCGTTGGCGTGTCAGAATCACGGCATACGGAGCACTACGAATATTAATTACTACCTTCTTTGTCAGTTGTTTAGTTGACTATGCTATACCCTGGACTAGTTGGCTTGGTATTTTCGCCCTCATAGCCATTATGGTTATCATCTTCTTCTCATCCGTTTTAGAAAAGAATAGCAAGAAAATGACGCAGAAATTCACTGATAATCTGAATGCGCGTGAAAAGATGAAGAAATAATCGGGAGGTAACCAAGGTTGTTACCCAGTTCTTCGGAAGGGATGCTCGTCACGATAATGACTACACGTACTTCTACAATAATATCAAGGACAACGTTGCAATGCGCATTGTAACTTAAGTTAATTGTGGGATTCACAGTGAATTATTTCGCTGTCTCTAACGAACTGCGCTTGTCACGCCGATAGGAACGGTAGTTGTCAAGAGGTATTTCTATGTCAGGTTCTACTAGTTCGCCCTCGTGTGGCAGGTGGAACTTTATGTATTTGATATCCAATCCACGGTCTATCCACATCTGCTCGTAGTAGGTTTGGATGGAGGCAGCCTCTGAGTATTCGGAGTTCTCAGAGTTCTCTGAGTATAAATCATTAGTGCGGAGGACTAAAGGCAGGTGATTCTTTTCCACCATATAAGTAGTATAGGTGAAGAGGAAGTTGGAGTCAGTCTTTAGATGGATGATTCCTTTGTCAATGAGGAAACGGCGATAGCGGTTCATAAAGAAAGTGGAAGTAAGCCGTTTGCGAGGGTTCTTCATTTGTGGGTCGCTAAATGTCAGCCATATCTCCGTTACTTCATCAGGCGCAAAGAAACGGTCAATGATTTCAATATTCGTACGTAGGAAGGCAACATTCTTCATTCCTTCCTTGATAGCCTGAGTCGCTCCTGTCCACATTCTCGCTCCCTTGATATCCACTCCGATGAAATTCATGTGTGGATAGCGCTTGGCAAGTCCTACCGTATATTCTCCTTTTCCGCAGCCGAGTTCAAGAACAATGGGGTTGTTATTATGGAAATACTGCTCATGCCAGTGACCTTGCATCTCAAACGGAACGTGTTCCACCACCGAATAGGGGTACTGGAACACGTTCTCATAAGTTTCCATGTCGGCGAACTTCGCCAGCTTTCCTTTACTCATGCATTTTCTGCTTTCAAATCCTCATAGTAATGAGAGAGGGTAGAATACATATAAGGAAGCAGGAAGATAAAGCCGAAGCCAAATGTGAGCACACTCAGGATAGCCCAGCCGATGAAACTCAGCATGAGCCAGAACAGTTCCATCTTGTGTCCCTTCATTATCTCCGCACTCTTCTTCATAGCGTCAGCAGCACTGATCTGCTTGTCATCCTTCAGGATATAATCGGTCTGTGAGAACATGAGCGCAAGGATGATACCTGGGATAATCAGCAAGAACAGGCCGATAACAACACAAAGTGATATCAAGAAGCCTGCGAGGAAGATACGGACGAAGTCCTTGTAACCATCGAACAGTCGCTCGTAGGCAATGTCTTCGTTACGAATAAGGTTCAGGAAGTAAACTGTAACACCCCATTCCAAGGGCAGACAGAGGATATACCAGAAACCTGAGATTCCATACCCTGTTGCTACGTCAAAGAACATCGAAGCTCCCTGACCTACACATCCACTGATCAGCAGATAGATAATAGCAGCAATGATACCATTTGTCCACTTACCTTCCAAAGAGGCAAGAGCGCGATTTTTGTAACCTTGATTGTTGTCCATAATAGCTATATTGTTGGTTATTAATATTATTCAATCACAACAGTCGTCCAACCGTGTTTGTCCTCAATCTCGCCATATTGGATGCCACGGAGGGTGTCGAAGAGTTTTCTGGAGATAGGACCAGGCTTATCACCAAAGTCATAACGCTTACCTGTCTCTAAGTCATCGATATAGGATATAGGACTGATGACAGCAGCCGTTCCGCAAGCACCAGCCTCCTCGAAGGTTTCCAGTTCCTCCTCGGGAATAGGACGACGCTCTACCTTCAGACCTAAGTCTTCTGCTACCTGCATCAGACTCTTATTGGTGATAGAGGGCAGGATAGAGGTAGACTTCGGAGTGACATAGGTATTGTTCTTAATACCGAAGAAGTTGGCAGCACCGCACTCATCGATATATTTCTTCTCCTTGGCATCGAGGTAGAACTCACAGGCATAACCCTTCTCATGTGCCAGGTTATTGGCATAGAGAGATGCGGCATAGTTACCACCTACCTTATATTTACCGGTACCGAGAGGAGCACTGCGGTCGAAATCACGTACAATCACATAAGGATTGCTGGAGAAACCGCCCTTGAAGTATGGACCTACAGGGGTGACGAAGATAAGGAAACAGTATTCCTTGGCAGGATGAACACCCACCTGTGCACTCGTTCCGATGAGTAATGGACGGATATAAAGGGTGGCACCGCTCTCATAGGTAGGAATCCACTCCTGGTTGAGACGTACAACCTTCTTTACCATTTCCACGAAACGCTCGGTAGGGAGTTCAGGCATCAGGATGCCGCGACAGGTGGACTGCAGACGTGCCGCATTCTCCTCCACACGGAAGATGCGCACCTTACCGTCTTTGCAGCGATAAGCCTTCAGTCCCTCGAAAGCCTCCTGTCCGTAGTGCAGACAGGTTGCTGCCATGTGCATGTTCAAATACTCGCGCCCCATTTTCCGTCACGATAGTAACAGCGTACGTTGTAGTCGGTTTTCATATAACCGAACGACAGGTTACCCCAGTCTAAGTCTTTCATATCGTAATAATTTTAATGCTTTTTCAATTTAATTGCTGCAAAAGTACATAAAATAATGAGCTTGTGCAAGAAAATTGCAAGAAAAATGCTTATCTTTGTAACTGAATTTCAAAAATGTAGTAATTAAAAGAGATATGGTGATGAGAAAAATAATGATGATGATGGTGATGATGTGTGTAGCAGTTGCTTATGCTCAGGAGGACGACTATGACGACTGTGACAGCCCTCATGGTATAGTCCTGGACCTGGGTATCGGTGTCGGGACTCCCACGAATGTTCCTGATGGCTATGGCTTTGCTCCCTTTAAGTCAATGGAGTGGATCCTTGGCTTGCGTTACACCTATACTCCGAAGAGATCTACGCAGACTTACTCAACAGGTCTTTGGGTGAACTGGCGAAGGTACGGATTGTCAACAGACAGGCAGTTTGACATGATTCCCGATTCTTACACCATGGAGTATCCCCATCACCAGATGGTCGGACTTGCCGACTATCCGGAGGGTGCCAGTCATCGTTCCTCCCGTATCGCGATATTCAGTCTCTCCGTCCCTGTTATGTTTGCCCAGCGTTTTGGACGTAATAGTAAGTTTAAGTTGACATTAGGTCCTGTCGTCAACTTTAATCTCCGTGGACGTATCAATACCAGTTATGAGTTAGGTAATGAGGATATGGATATTAGTATCAAGGATTTCGACTATCGTCCTGTGACCGTCGACTTCATGGGTATGCTTACCTATAAAGGTATGGGTATGTATTTCAAATATTCACCCATGAGTGTCCTGAAGACCAATCAGGGACCGCAGTTCCATTCCCTCTCTTTCGGTTTGTTCCTATAAACGGTTAAGCCTGTTCGGCTTGTATCTTTGAGAGTTCCTCTTCTGTCTTGGTTAGTTTATCCTTGCAGAACTTAATAAGTCGCTGTGCAGTTTTCAACTGTGCAGCGAGTTCGTCTATATCCAGTTCATTATTTTCCATCTTGTGGACGATAGCCTCTATCTGAGCCATCGCCTCCTCATACTTCATATTCTCTTCCATATATGACTTTTGATTTAATATTACCTTTTTCCACTCGTGTCTCAATCTCATCACCTTCTTTCAGTTGCTGTGGGTCACGTACCACCTTTCCGTTGTGGAGCGTGATGCTGTAACCTCGTTTCAGCAACAGGGAAGGGTCGAAAGAGATGACTTTCTGTTCTGCGAGTTCCAGATGATGTCGTTCATTGATAAGACGCTGACCAATGGCATGTAGGAGTCGTTCATAACGCTGTTCCAATTGGTGTTCCATGTTCGTCCTCACCATCGAGAACAAATAGGCGATTCGCTGTTGGAGGTCATTGACATGCTGGAGGGTATCTGCAAGATGGGAAATCAGAAAGGCTGCCGCTGCTGTCGGCGTCTTTACTCTCATATTCGACACCATATCCAGTACACATTCGTCCCTGTCGTGTCCGATACCTGTAATGATTGGCAATGGGAAGTTAGCCACATTCTCCGTTAATGTCAGTGTGTCAAAACCGCTCATATCACTTGTCGAACCACCGCCTCGGATAATCACTACGATATCGAAATCATTGATTCGTTCGTGAATACTGTTCAAGGCTGCAATCACACTCTGCTCTACCTGCTCGCCCTGCATGATGGCAGGAAAGAGGGTGGGCTCAAATTGTAGTCCGTATTCATTTTCTGTGAGTTGACGACAGAAGTCGCCATAACCAGCGGCTGTCTCTGCGGAAATGACGGCGATACGCTGACAGAAACGGGGGATGGTTAGTTCACGTTGCAGGTCAAAGACACCTTCCTCTTTCAACTTCCTGATAATCGCCTGCCGGCGTTGAGCCATGTCACCTAATGTGAAGGTAGGGTCGATGTCCGTGACAATCCACGAGAAACCGAAAGCCTCATGGAACTGTGCATAGACTTTCAGTAGTACTTTCATGCCGGCATGTAGCGACTGTCCTGTAGTACGCTCAAAATAAGGTTGTAGCATTGCCCATGTCTGTTTCCAACATTTAGCGGAGGCTCGTGCAATCGGTGTGTTTGAGGTCTCGTCTTTCTCCACAAGTTCCATATAACAGTGTCCTCGGCTCTCTCTGCATTCCGACAGCTCCGCCTCTACCCAATACTCATCAGGCAGTTCTATCTCTATCGCCTCACGTACGAGGGCATTCAGCAGTTGTAAAGTATATCGCTTTTCACTCATCAGTTTTCATTTTTCCAATCATATATGCTCGCCAGAAGTTTGGCACGCCATAACCTGTGATATTGTCGGGATGTTCCTTGTTATTACTTGTTTGCCGAATCAGTTCCATGATCTCCGATGCAGTCTTATTAGGCAATGCTTGCCACAGGCATGCCGTCAGTCCGCAGATGATAGGAGCAGCGAATGAGGTTCCCATATCCTTTACGATAGAACCTGTTCCAGTAACGATGATAGCAGGACTTCCAATGGCAACGACATCAGGTTTCACACGTCCGTCTTGAGTAGGTCCTACGGCACTGAAAGGAGCATGGGTTAATATATCAGTGACGGCACCTACAGTCAGGCAGTCTTCTGCATCCGCAGGGAATGTTAGTTTCTTCCATGGTTCCATACCTGTATTTCCTGCCGAGTTGACGAGAATCATGCCTTTCTTTGCAACTAAGGAGGCAGAACGGCTGATGAAAGCGGTATGACCGTCCAGTTGCCACGGTTGGTAGGGCTTGTGTCCCTTGTCAAAGATATGATATCCTAAGGACGAATTAATGAGGTCGCACCCCACAGAATCTGCAAACTCCGCTGCTATCGCCCAATAGTCTTCCTCTACTTCCTGTTCAGAGTAATCATCTTCACAACGCAACAGCCAATAACTTGCTTTCGGTGCCGTCCCTATATAATAATAAGGTTGACGCATTGTCATGATTGACAGCACCTTTGTGCCGTGATCCACTTCATCATAAATAGAAGGGGAAGCAGGGTAGATAAAGTCTTTCGTCCCTTCAATAGTTACTTTCCAAAAGGCAGGAATGCGGTTGACATTTTTAAAACCTCCATCCAATACGGCTATCATCATCCCTTCACCCAAACAGCCAATATCATGTAACCGGTGTCCGTTGAGTGTCTTAATCTGTGCGTCGGCACGTCCATAGGGTGTGTCTGGAATAGAGTCCCACGAATTGAATGTCTCGTTGTATCTCATTTTAGGGGCTCTTGGTTCAATAGAGTCAGGAGTCTGCCATACCAAGTGGCAGGTCTGTACACAGGAAAGTTGACGGATGCGTTGAAGTTCGTTGGTGTCATTTATCTGCACCAAAACGGTATTGTTCCATCGGCTGGTGCCAATGATGTTGGTCTTCATAGATTCTATCTGTCGCACATATTTCGGATTAACAGGTAGGTCAGTCGAATCTAAGGATAGTCCTTGTCTTTTTCTTCGCTCTATGGAACGTTTGGAAAGGAATCGGGTAGGACGGTCGAGAGAGTAAGGAGACTCTTGTTTGTCACGCAGTGTCACCCTGAAGATATACGATAGACGCTCCTTATTACGTATTTTCCTTGTACGCTCCTGAGCCCATCCGTTACCTGTCAGCACAAATAAAGTCAGTAAGATTAATAGTCTCCACATTCCCTTTTTCTTTTTTATGTTTGCAAAAGTACAAATAAAATTTGGTTTTCTTCTCACTTATTCGTAATTTTGCAAAATAATATGGATAATAAGCAAGCGGCACTGGAATTAGGGATTAAACCTGTGGGGCGATTGTTGACGCAATACGCTCTGCCAGCCATCGTTGCGATGTCGGCAGCGAGTCTCTATAACATACTCGATCGTGCCTTTATCGGACAGATTGTAGGTCCGGAAGCTATTGCAGGATTAGGCATCACTTTTCCCTTTATGAATCTGAGCGCTGCCTTCGGAGCAGCTGTTGGTGTGGGTGCCTCGACATGTATATCTGTGAAGTTAGGACAGCGTGACTACAAAAGGGCACAGCGGTTGTTGGGAAACACGGTGACGCTCAACCTGATCATCGGTTTTCTCTTCATGGTGGTCTGTCTCATCTTCCTTGACCCTATCCTGCGTTTCTTCGGGGCTTCCGATGTGACATTGCCTTATGCGCGTGAGTTCATGATTATTATCCTTTTGGGTAATATGGTGACACACATGTATTTCGGAATGAATGCAGTACTCCGTGCTGCTGGCAAGCCCCGTCATGCGATGTATGCGACACTCTTCACGGTGGCGATGAATGTCGTGCTGCTCATCACCTTTGTATGGTGGTTCCGGTGGGGCATCAAAGGTGCCGCCCTTGCCACTGTGACATCACAGACGATGGCGATGTGCTGGCAGTTGTGGCTATTCTCCGACAAAAAGGAACTGCTGCATCTGGAGAGAGGTATCTACAGGCTCCGGATGGCATTGGTGCGTAACATCATCTCGATAGGTATCTCTCCCTTCCTGATGAATGTCACAAGCTGTGTCATCGTCATCTTTATGAACAACCAGTTTGTGCGCTATGGCGGTGACATGGCAGTGGGAGCCTATTCCATTGCCAATTCCGTGGTGATGATGTTCTTCATGTTCGTGATGGGTGTGATTCAGGGTATGCAGCCTATCGTAGGCTATAACTTCGGAGCGGAGAATTACAATCGTATGTTCCGTTGTCTGTGGCTGACGATAGCCACTGCAACAACGATCCTGTTGATAGGCTGGGGACTCTCGATGCTCTTCCCGAGTCAGATTGCCCGTATCTTCACCACGGACCAGACGCTGATCAATCTTGCCGCTCGAGGCATTCAGATAGACATGATGGTGTTCTTCGTTGTGGGCTCTCAGGCTGTCATCACCAACTTCTTCCAGTGTATCGGTAAGGTGAAGGTGGCTATCTTCCTGTCATTGTCGCGCCAGCTGATCCTGTTGTTGCCGATGGCGTATGTGTTCCCTCTGTTCTGGGATCTGGATGGTGTGTGGTATTCGATGCCGGCGAGTGACTTCGGCTCTTTTTCGATGACAATTCCGTTATTAATATGGTATATGAATAAACTCAAGAGAAATGGAAAATAAGCATATTATTATCAATGTCGGAAGACAGTTAGGCAGTGGCGGACATGATATCGCCCGTATGCTTGCCATGGATTTCAATGCCAAGTATTATGACAAGGAGATTCTCAATCTTGCCGCCAAGGAGAGTGGCTTCAGTGAGAAAGTATTTGAACAGAATGATGAACAGCGTGGCTTCTTCAAAGGTCTGCTCCGTCAGTATGTCCCTTTCCTGAGTGACAATGGTATCTATACCAGTAATTTCTCGCCAGACAGTCTGTTTAAGTTTCAAAGCGATGCTATCCGCAAGGCAGCGCAACAAGGTTCTTGTGTCTTTGTGGGGCGTTGTGCCGATTATGTACTGCGTGACTTTGACAACGTGGTGAATGTATTCATCACTGCCTCGATGTGGTATCGCGTGGAACAGATCCTGAACAAACAGAAGGTGACACCTCAGGAGGCAAAGCGTATTGTCTTGCAGGCAGAGGGAAAGAGGGCGGCATATTATAATTACTATACTGGCAAGAAATGGGGAAATGCAGAATCGTATGACCTCTGTGTGGACTCCAGTGTGTTGGGTATGCTGGAGACGGAGAAACTGATTGCCGACTTTGTCAGAAAGAAATTCGGACTATGAAGAAAATAGGAATCATCAGTGATACGCACAGTTACTGGGACGAGAAGTACCTGCACTACTTTGAACCCTGCGACGAGATATGGCATGCCGGAGACATTGGCAGTGTGGAGGTGGCGGAGAAGTTTGAGGCTTTCCGCCCGTTCCGTGCCGTCTGTGGCAACTGTGATGGCGGCGACCTGCGCCTGATGTATCGCGAACTGAACCGTTTCAAGTGTGAGGATGTCGACGTGCTCATCAAGCATATCGGCGGCTATCCCGGCAACTACGACTACAGCGTGCGCTCGATGCTCTATGCCAATCCGCCGCAACTCTTTATCGCAGGTCACTCGCATATATTGAAGGTGAAGTATGACAAGACGCTCAATCTGCTGCATATCAATCCAGGTGCCGCTGGCTTGCAGGGATGGCACAAGGAAAGGACGCTTGTCCGCCTGACTATCGAGGGCAATAAATTCAGTGACTGTGAAGTTATTACATTAGGAAAATAATAAAAAACAAATAGATATGAAACGAACAATTGTAATTACTGGTGGCGCAGGTTTTATCGGAAGCCATGTGGTGCGCCTGTTTGTGAACAAGTATCCTGATTATCACATCATCAACCTCGACAAGTTGACGTATGCGGGTAATCTCGCTAATTTGAAGGATATCGAGGACAAGCCCAACTATGAGTTTGTGAAGATGGATATCTGTGACTTCGATGCCTTCTATAAGCTGATGCAGGACAAGAAGGTGGACGGTATCATCCACTTGGCTGCCGAGAGTCATGTGGACAGAAGTATCAAAGACCCCTTCACCTTTGCCAAGACCAATGTGATGGGTACGCTGAGCCTGCTGCAGGCAGCAAAACTTTATTGGGAGTCTCTGCCTGAGCGTTATGAAGGCAAACGCTTCTATCATATCTCTACCGATGAGGTATATGGTGCCCTGGAGTTGACACACCCAGAGGGTATTGAGCCGCCTTTCACTACAACGGCTTCCTCGTCAGAGCATCACTTGGCATACGGTGACAAGTTCTTCTTGGAGACCACGAAGTATAATCCACACTCTCCCTATAGTGCAGCCAAAGCATCAAGCGACCATTTCGTACGTGCCTATCATGATACCTATGGTATGCCTGTCATCGTAACGAACTGCTCGAACAACTACGGCCCGTATCAGTTCCCTGAGAAACTGATTCCTTTGTTCATCAACAATATCCGTCATCGTAAACCGTTACCTGTCTATGGCAAGGGTGAGAACGTGCGCGACTGGCTGTTTGTAGAGGACCATGCCCGTGCCATCGACCTGATCTTCCATCAGGGAATGATTGCCGAGACTTACAATATCGGTGGCTTCAATGAGTGGAAGAATATCGATATCATCAAGGTGGTCATCAATACTGTTGACAGACTGTTAGGACGTCCGGAAGGTGCAGATATGGACCTTATCACTTTCGTGACCGACCGTGCCGGACATGATCTGCGTTATGCCATCGATAGTACCAAGTTACAGAAGGAACTCGGATGAATCAGGAGTGGCTGGATAATGTAACCTCTGGCGATTACCAGAAATATTACGATAATATGTATGCTAACAGATAATAACAAAACAAATACTGATTATGAAGAAGATTCTATTACTGGGAAGTGGTGAGTTAGGTAAGGAGTTCGTGATTGCCGCCAAGCGGGCTGGTGCTTATGTAGTGGCTTGCGACCGTTATAATGATGCACCTGCCATGCAGGTAGCTGATGAGCGTGAGGTATTCTCCATGCTTGATGGTGATGCCCTTGCTGCCGCTGTCAGGAAACATCAGCCTGACATCATCGTGCCTGAGATTGAAGCTATCCGCACAGAGCGCCTCTTTGATTTCGAGAAAGAGGGTATCCAGGTTGTTCCTTCTGCCCGTGCCGTCAATTTCACGATGAACCGTCGTGCCATCCGTGACCTTGCCTCTCGCGACTTAGGTCTTCGTACGGCAAAATATTTCTATGCCAAGACCTTCGACGAGTTCAAGAAGGCTGCCGACGAGATTGGTTTCCCCTGTGTGGTAAAGCCTCTGATGTCATCATCAGGTCACGGACAGAGCTATGTCCATAACGACGATGAGTTAGAACAGGCTTTCAAGGAAGCTATGGAAGGCAGTCGCGGTGACGTGAAGGAAGTCATTATTGAGGAATTCATTGACTTCGAGTCGGAGTTTACCTTGCTGACAGTGACACAGAAGAATGCACCCACTATCTTCTGTCCTCCTATCGGACATGTGCAGAAGGGTGGTGACTATCGTGAGTCATGGCAACCTTATAAGATTAGTGATGAGGCTCTCAAACAGGCGCAGAACATGGCGGACCAGGTGACGAAGGCACTCACAGGCTATGGTATCTGGGGCGTAGAGTTTTTCCTGACACGTCAGGGTGAGGTCATCTTCTCAGAGTTGAGTCCTCGTCCACACGATACAGGCATGGTGACCTTAGGTCATACCACTAACCTTTCTGAGTTTGAACTCCATTTCCGTGCTGTGATGGGATTGCCTATTGCTGGGATCCATCTGGAGCATGCAGGAGCCTCTGCCGTTATCCTTTCACCTGAAGAGAAAGTAGGACCACTGGATTATAACTTCGTAGAGGCTTTGAAAGAAGACCGTACCCGTATCCGTATCTTCGGAAAGCCTGAGGCTCATAAGGGTCGCCGCATGGGTATTGTCCTCTGCTATGGTGAGTTAGGCGATGATGTCAATGCCTTGCGTGACAAGTGTAAGCGACTTGCCTCAACGGTATTAGGAACTGATCCTTATATGAAGAAATGATAGGACAACTGATAGACCTCCCTAAAATCGTAGACCCCCGTGGCAACCTAACGTTTGCGGAGGCACAGGAGATGGTGCCTTTTGATATCAAGCGTGCCTACTGGGTTTACGATGTACCTGGTGGTGAGAGTAGGGGAGGTCATGCCCATAAGTGTCTGAAACAGTTTGTTATTGCTTTAAGTGGCTCATTTCATGTAACCCTTGATAATGGGAAGGAACGCGAGACGATATTACTGAATCATCCGTGGCAGGGCTTGTTGATTGACACCAAGATATGGCGCACCCTCGATGACTTCTCGTCGGGTGCCGTATGTTTGGTACTTGCCTCAGAGCATTATGATGAGGACGACTATATCTATGATTACGACGAGTTTCTGAAATGTATAGGTCGTGATAACGGTATAACGTTATAACGTGATAACGAAGAAAGAGTGATGTTCGAGATAGTGCGATATACCCCAGACAAAGCTGTAGAATGGAACGCATTCGTGGCGCAGTCGAAGAACGGCACGTTCCTCTTCGACCGTGGGTATATGGACTATCATGCTGACCGCTTCAAGGACTTCTCCCTGATGTTCTTTTGCGGAAAGAGATTGTTAGCTGTGCTGCCTGCCCATATTGACGACGATATACTCTTCACGCATCGCGGTCTCACCTATGGCGGATTGTTGATGAGTGCGCAACTGACCATCGCTGAGACGATGATATTATTCCACGAATTAAATGACCTGTTGCGTAGCGAGGGAGTGAAACATGTAGTCTATAAGGCCATCCCATGGATATACCATCGTTTGTCTGCCGAGGAGGATCTCTATGCACTTTATCATGAGTGCAAGGCGCGCATAGTTGCCCGCGATTTTTCCACTAACATCTTCCTTGGTGCAAATCTATGTTGGGAGCGTGTTCGTCGCCGTGGTGTTGTCCGTGCTGAGCGTGCTGGTATCAGTGTGGAACGCTCAAGTAACTATGCCGATTTCTGGAGAGTATTGACAGACAATCTAGGAACGAAATATGGTATCCATCCCGTCCATAGTCTTGAAGAGATAGAACTGCTCCATGGTCGTTTTCCCAATAATATCGTACTTTATCAGGCTGTTAAGGAGAGTCGTGTGTTGGGCGGTGTGGTACTCTACATCACACCACAAGTGGTGCATGCACAGTATAGTTCTGCCACTCCAGAAGGAAAGCGCCTTGGTGCTATCGATATTATTTACGACCGTATTATGCACCATAATTACAAGGACTGGTCATATTTCGATTTTGGTCGCTCCACGGAGAACGCCGATGGTAGCGGACTCAACGAGACACTTGTATTCCAAAAGGAAGGCTTTGGTGCGCGAGGTTTGTGTTATGATATCTATGAGTACGACCTATGATCAAGTATCTGGAATTGAAATGGGTAAATACTCCCTATGAGGAAGATATGCGGCAAGCCATTGATGACGTACTGCAAAAAGGATGGTATCTCAAAGGCGAGGCTACCCGTCGCTTCGAGGAACATTATGCAGCGTATATCGGTACGAAATACTGTGTAGGTTGTGCCAATGGACTTGACGCACTGACCCTGATACTTCGTGCCTATAAGGAAATGGGTGTGATGCAAGAGGGCGATGAGGTCATCGTTCCTGCTAATACGTATATTGCCTCCATTCTTTCTATTACGGAGAACGGATTGAAACCTGTCCTTGTGGAGCCTGACATTCATACTCTTCAGATTGACGATACGCTTATCGAGCAAGCCATTACCTCCCGTACTAAAGCCATGATGATTGTTCATCTCTATGGTCGTTGTGCTTATACAGAGAGGATAGGGGAAATCTGTCGTCAGCATAACCTGAAACTCATTGAAGATAATGCCCAAGCGCATGGGTGCAAAGCCTATCTCAAACTCCTCCCCTCCGAAGGGGCTGGGGGTAGGCTCATGAGAACTGGCAGTTTGGGCGATGCTGCCGGTCATAGTTTCTATCCTGCAAAGAATCTTGGTGCTTTAGGCGATGCAGGAGCCATTACGACCAATGACGCTGAACTTGCTACCATTGTCAGTGCCTTAGGTAATTATGGTAGTCAGCAGAAGTATGTCCATGACTATATCGGGTGTAACTCTCGTATTGATGAGATACAGGCAGCCATCCTTGATGTTAAACTAAAATACTTGGATGAGGCGAACCAACGACGCAAGGAGATAGCGTCCTTGTATATTAATAAGGTAAACAATCCATTGATCCTGATACCGCAGTCAGACAGGGATAGTGTATGGCATATCTTTCCTATCCTTTGTGAGCGTCGTGACGAGTTACAGGCTTATCTGAAAGCGAATGGGGTAGAGACACAGATTCATTATCCCATTCCTCCCCATCAGCAGAAATGCTATAGCACATGGGGTCAACTGTTACTTCCTGTGACGGAACGCATCCATCGGGAGGAACTGAGTATTCCTTGTCATCCAGCCATAACAAAAGAGGAAGCCGATAAAATCATCCGCCTCCTCAATTCGTTTATTTGATTTTTGTCTGTCAGTTTTTCACCAGTCTTACTTCGTAGATTTCTCCAATCTGCTTGTGAGGCTTAGCCACAAACTTCACACGCACCTGCTTTTTACCATTCAACAACTCGGCAGGAATGGGATAAGTCTCGTACTTAAACTCAGAGATACGGTACTTGCCTGTGTTGTTAACCTCTTTCACCAAAACGTTATCCACGAGGATATCAAACTCATGACTCTTCCATTCGCCGACGCCCCAATACTTCAGACGGAGGCTGAGGTCGGTCTGTCCACCTGTCTGCATCAGATAACTGAAATAATGACTGTCACTGGCATCGCGGAAGAAGACATCATTGGAGTTACCTATCTGTGACTGGTCGGTCTCCATAAAGTGGTCGCTCTCAGGTTGCTGTTCACCTGGCTGTACCTTGTCGACAGTACGTGCTTCCAGCGCCTGACGTTCCAGTTCTGCCTTTGCCAGATTGTCAAGATAACCTTTGTAATTATCCTCAGAGAGCGCCAGCCAGTACATCATATAGCGTGCGTCGTGAAGTTCGAAGAAAGGCATCAGTTCATTGCGGATAGCATTTTCCATCTTCGTCGTGAGGGTGAAGTGGAGAGGCTTTCCTGCAACGGGTTGCAACTGGTTGGCAATGTCTTCGATATTGTTATTGATAAGGATAGGTGCCTGGTCGATAGGCAGTTTCTTGCCACTGGCATACTGACCGAAGCGACTGTCGTCGGCAATAAGATGTGCCAAGTCCTCCGTACCCGTTTTCATGGCAAGCATCACAGGACCATGCATTAGGGCGATATACTGTGGCAGGTTGGGCAGATACTTTACATAGTTATACATCGGGAAAGTGATGTCTATCACATCGCCTTTCTTCCAGTTGCGGTCAATGCTGACATAGGATGATGGACCAGTAACGATACTGACAGGATTGCCATTCACTTTGACAGAGAACTGCCCAGGCTTTACCCAACCTGGATAGCGTACCATCATTGCAAACTGTCCCTTTCCCTGCATGATAGTGATACGACTGGTCTCAGCATAGGGGAAAGCTGTTTCCTGACGAATCTGAATGTTCTGAATATTCGGAGTATTCTGATTATCCTGATTCTTCCAATTCAGTTCTGAATTGACAAACAGGTTGACATAGAGGGCGTCACCATGATGTGTATAAATAAACTGTCCATACTTTCCGTGGTTCTCCATACCCGTACCTACACAACACCACATGGCCTCATTAGGGGCAGAGTAGTTACGGTAATGGCGTGGACGAGCCGATGTGAAGTAAACATAACCACCATGTTCAGGATGTTGGCTGGACAAGATATGATTGAATGTCGCCAACTCATAGAAATCGGCATAGCGTGCCTCAGGGTTGCGACGATGCAGGTCCTCGGTGAGTTTCAACATATTGTTGGTATTACAGGTCTCTGGACCGTCGATATCATTGATGAAATCCGAACAGGCCTCTTTGCTGGGGAAATGTTCACGACGGCTATTTCCGCCGAAAGCCAAGGAACGTTCACCTGTCACGATGTCCCAGAAATAAGCACCAGCCGTATGATAAGCCTCGTCGCCAGCCAGTTCAGCGATGCGTTCAAAGCCCACCACCTTAGGTACCTGTGTGTTGGCATGCATGTTATCGAGACAGTCACGACGCTGCATCAGCGGGTTCAGCAGTCTGCGATGTGAGAAGCGACGTGCTACATCCAGGTATTTCTTGTCGCCTGTGATAGCATAGGCATCAGCCAATACCTCATTCATGCCGCCATGCTCTGTATCTAGAGCACGCTCCATCTGAGCATCCGAGAGCCCTGCTGTCAGGTCGATAGCCCAATCGCAGAAGTTTAAGAAGAGTTGTTTGGCTTGCTCGTTGCCACAATATACCCATGCATCGCGCAGACCTGCATATGTCTTATGAAGATTATAGAACGGTACCCAAGCGCTATGGTATGGTCCGAAGTCACCTTTCTTGAACGCCGACCAGATGCGGTCGCTGCCTGGTACTCCGCCGACATAACCTTTTCCCCACTCAGGATGATTCTTGGCATTGGCATCGGCACAGGCCTGTAATTCACTAATCCAGTATTCCATACGCTGCTGACACTCCTTACTTCCTGTCGCAGCATTGATAGCCATGGCTGTCAGATAGTGTCCACCTACATGTCCATCCAATCCGTCCCAGTTAGGATATGACTTCCCTTTGGGTGTCAGTCCTGCCTCTTTGAGATAAGGAGCCAACAGACGGTCATTGTCATACTGCAACAGTGTCTTGATGTTCAGGTCACGAGCCTTCTTCTGTGGACCGTCTAAAAGTGTCACATCACCGAGCGGAAACTCGTCAGCATAAAGTTTGTCTTGTGCCTTCGCCATGGTGCAGAAGACCAGGAATGCGGAAAGGATAATCGTTTTCTTCATAGGTTTTATCGTTTGTCGATGTATTTGTAGCCGTTTTCGTATTGGGATTTCGGGAAGACGAACAACTGGTCAGTGATGCCTCCTACTTTGAAATTACTGATTTTGATGGTCGTATGGAAGATACCGACCTTGACACGCACATTGATAGGGTAGTGGGTATGATGGTCGAGTAGGACACGCGCCTCTTTGATACCCTTCACATTCTTCTTAGCCTTCAACGTAATATAATAGCCCTTTTGGGGGGCGTCCTTGATGCTGTAGGTGTAATTATCGGGCGAAAACTTAAACTTGGAAGCATACTTGTCACGTTCTTCAGAATGGGCACCAAAGATAGTGATGGTCTTTTTCTTCCGTTCTAAGCGATAGTACGTGACATCATCATTCCATGCAACATATTTCTCGTCGATGAACTTACTCTTCTTACCTTTCGTCCAGATGGTTCCCTGTGTCTTATAAAGACCGACGATATTCACGGAGTACTGCAACTGAGAACCCTGAGGACCATACATCATCTGGTATGCCTCATCAAACATCTTTCGTGCTTGTTGTGCATTAGCAGACTCCTGTGCCTGTATTCCCAATGAGAACAATAGGCACAGGAGTATTAATGGAATAGAAAAAATATTTTTCAAACTCTAAACTTTAAACACTAAACTCTAAACTTTAAATACTTAATACTTTAAACTAAGAATTATACTCCTGCCAACTCTTGATCTTGATATCCTCTTCCTTCATGGCAGTGAATGCCTCGATGAAGGCTTTAGCAAGACGTACGTTGGTCATCAGCGGGATGTTATGGTCGATGGCACCACGACGGATGCGATAACCATTTGTCAACTCACGCTTGGTATGGTTCTTCGGTACGTTGACGATGAGGTCGAAAGCGTGGTTGGCAATCATGTCCATCACGTTATTCTCGCCGTTCTCGTCAGGCCAGCAGACAGCAGTAGCCTCGACACCGTTCTCATTGAAGAACTTAGCTGTACCGCCAGTAGCATATACCTTGTAACCCTTCTTCACCAATTGCTGGGCAGGTTCCAACAGACTGACCTTACCCTTTGCTGCACCACTGGAGATCAATACGCTCTTCTTCGGCAGACGATAGCCAGTAGCGATGAGCGCATTGAGCAATGCCTCGTTGAGGTCGTCGCCCAAGCAACCTACCTCACCTGTAGAACTCATATCCACGCCCAATACGGGGTCGGCATTTTGCAGACGGGCAAACGAGAACTGTGATGCCTTCACACCGATGCGGTCAATGTCAAACTCGCTCTTCTCAGGCTTCTGATAAGGCGCATCCAGCATGATCTTCGTGGCTGTCTCGATGAAGTTACGCTTCAGTATCTTCGATACGAAGGGGAACGAACGGGAAGCACGAAGGTTACACTCGATGACTTTCACCTCACGGTTCTTAGCTAGGAACTGGATATTGAACGGACCTGAGATGTTCAGTTCAGCAGCAATCTTACGGGAAATCTTCTTGATCTGACGGATGGTTGAGAAATAGATGTGCTGGGCAGGGAATACCATAGTGGCGTCACCAGAGTGAACACCGGCATACTCCACATGCTCAGAGATAGCGTATTCAACCACCTCGCCCTTGTCGGCAACAGCATCGAACTCAATCTCCTTGGTCTCTGTCATGAACTTCGACACAACAACAGGGAATTCTTTGCTGACCTCAGTAGCCATATTCAGGAAGCGATGCAGTTCTTCTTCGTCATAGCAGACATTCATAGCGGCACCCGAAAGCACATAGGAAGGACGTACCAGCACGGGATAACCCACCTCTTCTACAAACTCCTTCACATCCTCGAAAGAGGTAAGTGCACGCCAGCGCGGCTGGTCGATGCCGAGTTTGTCAAGCATGGCGGAGAACTTATCGCGGTTCTCAGCACGGTCGATATTCACAGGACTGGTACCTAATACAGGAACGCCCTGACGATATAACTTCATGGCGAGGTTGTTAGGAATCTGTCCACCTACGCTGACGATGACACCCTTAGGTTGTTCCAGTTCGATGACATCAAGGACACGCTCCAATGACAACTCGTCGAAATACAGGCGGTCGCACATGTCATAGTCGGTAGACACCGTCTCTGGGTTGTAGTTGATCATGATAGACTTATAACCTAACTTGCGAGCCGTGTTGATGGCATTCACTGAACACCAGTCGAACTCTACAGACGAACCGATACGATAGGCACCAGAACCCATGACTACTACTGACTTCTCGTTATTAAAGTAGTTGATATCGTGCTTGGCGGAATAGGTAGCGATATCCGATTTCTCTGAGAAAGCGGGCTCGTGTGTGTATGTGAAATACAGATAGTTCGTCAGTTCAGGATGCTCGGAAGCCACTGTTGGAATGCGCTTGACAGAGGGCAGGATACCCTTTGACTTACGATACTGGCGGACGGCCAGATTCTCTTTCTCCATGTTACCGCTCTTTGGCTTCAGGACGAAGCGGGCAATCTGGAAGTCAGAGAAGCCACACTGCTTCACCTCTAATAATAAAGAGGTAGGCAGGTCTTCTATCTGGTTGTATTCCATCAACTGATGCTTCAAGTCTACGATATGCTTCAGTCGCTCTAAGAACCACTTGTCAATCTTCGTCAGTTCCTCGATATGGTCGATAGAATAACCCTCTTCCAAAGCCTGTGCAATGGCGAAGATGCGGAGGTCGGTAGGATTAGCAAGGGCGTCCTCCAAATTGTCGAACTTCGTATGGTCGTTACCCACGAAGCCGTGCATGCCTTGTCCAATCATACGCAAGCCTTTCTGAATCATCTCCTCGAACGAACGTCCGATAGACATGATCTCACCAACCGACTTCATGCTGGAGCCAATCTGACGGCTCACACCTACGAACTTCGTCAAGTCCCAACGCGGAATCTTACAAATCATATAGTCGAGGCTCGGAGCCACATATGCGGACGATGTCGTACCCATCTCACCAATCTGGTCAAGGGTGTAGCCGAGGGCAATCTTCGCTGCCACGAAGGCGAGGGGATAACCTGTTGCCTTGGAGGCGAGGGCAGAAGAACGACTCAGACGTGCATTGATTTCAATGATACGATAGTCGTTGGTATTGGCATTGAAAGCAAACTGGATATTACACTCTCCGACGATGCCTAAATGCTTCACACACTTAATCGTCAATTCCTGTAACATTTTCACCTGTTCCTCTGATAATGAGCATGTTGGAGCAACAACAATAGACTCACCAGTATGAATGCCGAGGGGGTCGAAGTTCTCCATTGAAGCCACTGTGAAGCAACGGTCGTTGGCATCACGGATGCACTCGAACTCAATCTCTTTCCATCCCTTCAACGACTCCTCTACGAGAATCTGGGGAGCGAAAGTGAAGGCACTCTCAGCCAACTCTACGAAAGCCTTCTCGTCAGGACAGATACCTGAACCCAGACCGCCCAGCGCATAAGCAGAACGAATCATGATGGGGAAGCCAATCTCACGGGCAGCCTTCAGGGCATCTTCCATGTTCTCTACGGCATGAGACACAGGCACCTTCAAGTCAACCTCACCGAGTTTCTTCACAAAGAGGTCGCGGTCCTCTGTATTCATGATAGCCTCCACAGAGGTACCAAGCACTTCCACACCATACTCTTTCAGTACACCCTTCTGATACAGTTCCGTACCACAGTTCAATGCGGTCTGTCCACCAAACGCAAGGAGAATACCGTCTGGACGCTCCTTCTTAATGATTTCAGTAACAAAATGAGTGGTCACTGGCTGGAAATACACCTTGTCGGCGATACCTTCTGATGTCTGGATCGTGGCAATGTTAGGGTTTACCAACACGGAAGAGATACCTTCCTCACGTAATGCTTTCAGTGCCTGTGAGCCAGAGTAGTCAAACTCACCTGCCTGTCCGATTTTTAAGGCACCCGAACCTAGCACGAGTACTTTTTTTAATTGTTTCTTCATATCGTAGATTAAAAATTTGTTCAAATTTTCGGGCAACAAAATTACGCATATTTTTTCTAAACCCCAAGTGTTTTATATTTTTTTTCGTATCTTCACATCATTAAATATAAAGAAGAAAATTCTATTCTCCTCCGTATCATTTTTTGTGAAAAAAGTTAGAGTGTTAGTTGCATAAATGCAAGTAAAAATCAATTTCACAGTTAAACATTATTAAAAGTATCTGAAAACGTGTTGAAAAGTGGTCAAAGGTGTTCAATTCACTTTTTGAATGTTGTATATTTGCACCCGCATTTGAGATGCTTAATGACACAATGACGGAAATGACACTAAAAATCTAAGAGACCTCGCGTACGTACGCACATACGTACGCGTAACTTTTCACTAATTAATGTGTCAAATGTGTCATTGTGTCATGGAATAAGTAGTAGAAATAGCCTCTTTTCGAGGTAAAAACAGCGTACTTTCGACCCAAAAGTGGCTTACTTTCGAAGTAAAAACAGCATCTTTTCGATCGATACACTATTACAGTAATACAGATGAAAATAGAAAACCATTCGAGTACGTGCGCACGTACGTACGCATAACTTTTCAGAAATATACTGTATTTACTGTATTAGTAAATTTTATAAGAAAGGAAATTTGAGCAATAATGCTCGTTCCTATTCCTCAATATGTGACAATGAGTGGGCGAAGTTGGCGAAGAAGTTGGTGAAGGCTTCGCTGGGATAGTAACTCATGTATTTGGCAGAGTGGCGGACATGCCACATCATAGCACCAGAATTGGTACCCACAAACACGTTCTTTCCTTGTGTGAAATACCAATCGGCAGCCTGTTCGCTGGAAGTGTTCAGGATGTCCTCGGCTATCTTGATGGTCTTTTTACTGATAGTAGTCTTTGTGAAAGGAATCTCCTCCGGTTGAATGCCAAAGAGATGAATAAGCAAGGCAGCCTCCAGACGGGTAATCTTCTCCATGTGCAGTTTCTTGATCCATGTCTCCAACTGTTGGTAGTCAATCTCGTCTTTGGTGGTTCTAAGATAGATACCTAATTCCAAGATGTCCTTCATATTGATACCTTGTGTGAGGATATATCTTGCGATACGTACGATTTTCAGTAACAGTTCCAAGGTCGGGCTGTCCTTTTCTTCTTTGATGAATTGTTGCAGTGTGTGGTTCAGCAGCGGATTCGTCAGTTTCTGATCCTCCTCTTTCTGTATCTCCGTGTCTGCATCGATGGCAGCTTGTCGCCATGCCTCCATCTGTTGCGGACGTATCTGCAGGAAGAAATCATCCTTATAGGCAAGGATACCGTCATAGACCCATGGGGTGACATCATGCATCTGGGAGATATGATAGAGGCGGTTCCATTTCCATGCTGACATGGGTTCTATCTGTTCACGTTGCCCGAAGGCGCCGTATTTGAGAAGTCTGAGAAAGTTACGCTGTATAATGTCCATCATGAATTATGAATAACGTTTAGGATAACGGAAAAGAATAGCCAGCAGGGCGATGATGCCTAAGGCGAAAGGATAATAGAGGTAGGGGATGATGCTGACAGGATTGAGGGCCGCAAGACCTGCTGCCATCAACATTTGCGCACCATAGGGAATCAGTCCCTGCACCATGCAGGAGAACGTGTCGAGAATAGAGGCACATTTACGGTTGTCAACACCGAACTTATCACCAATCTGCTTGGCGATACCTCCCACAGTCAGGATGGCAACGGTGTTGTTTGCCGTACAGCAATTAACAAAAGACACCAAACCGGCAATAGACAATTCTGCACCGCGCTTGGTATGTACATGACGTGTCATTCGCTGGATGATGAAATCGATGCCTCCGTTATATTTGATAATCGCCAACAGTCCACCCGCCATCATCGTGATGATAATCAGTTCACCCATGTTCAGGATACCTTCTCCCATAGAATCAAACCATCCGTAGATGTCGAAAGCACCGTTGATGAGTCCGATGATACCTGACAAAAAGATACCTAAGGTCAATACCGCCATGACGTTCACGCCTATGATGGCCGTCACTAATACTAAGATATAAGGGATGACCTTCACGAAAGATACGTCAGGAATCTGCTGTGGAGACTCGACGCCATGACCTAAGACGAGGTAGACGATGAGTATCAGGAAGGCGGTAGGCATGACCAAGAACGAGTTGACACGGAACTTGTCACTGAGTTTACAATGCTGCGTGGACGTTGCCACAATGGTTGTATCGGAGATGAAAGAGAGGTTGTCGCCAAAGAAGGAGCCTCCGACAACGACGGCAGTCATCATCGGCACACTGATACCTGTCTGTGTGGCGATACCTGCGGCTATCGGTGTCAGGGCAACAATGGTGCCAACACTGGTACCTATGGAGATAGAGATAAAACATGCTGCCAGGAAGATACCTGCCAACAGCATATTACCTGGTAACAGGTTGAGGGTGAGATTCACTGTCGCGTCAATGGCTCCCATGGCCTTTGCCGTATTAGCAAAGGCTCCTGCCAGTACAAATATCCATAGCATCAGCATCATCTGTTCCGTACCGGCTCCCTTGCTGTAGATGTCAACACGTTTCCGTATGGGGATGCCTCCTGTCATCATGACAGCATAGATGCTTGCCACCATGAAGGCTACGGAGATGGGTACCTTGTAGAAGTCATGGGCAATGATGCTGGTGACTAAATACAGGATGATGAACACCGCCAGTGGTGATAATGCCAAGAGTCCTTTCTTCATAGCGTCACTCCGTTTTTGAAGATGGATATTTCACGATAACCGTTTGTCTCGTTGCGAGTCTCTTCGCCATTGGCAATACTGATGACTTTGTCAAGGAACGCAGGGACAAGGTCAGACATGGTGCGGTCTTCTATCAAAGAACCTGCAGAGAAATCCACCCAGTGCGCCTTATTCTTGGCGAGGGTAGGGTTGGTGGCAATCTTCATTGTCGGGACAAAAGTGCCGAAAGGGGTGCCACGCCCTGTCGTAAAAAGTACGATATGACAACCACAGGCAGCCAATGCTGTCGCAGCCACCAGATCGTTACCAGGGGCAGACAGCAGGTTTAGTCCGTCATGTTGCAGGCGGTCACCATATTCCATCACACCACAGACAGGAGCCTTGCCGCATTTCTGTACACAGCCCAACGCCTTTTCTTCCAATGTAGAGATGCCGCCTGCCTTATTTCCAGGACTGGGATTCTCGCCTACGGGTTCACCATGGGACAGGAAATACTCTTTGAAGTTATTGATCATAGAGACTGTCTGGTCGAACAACGCACTTGTCAGGCATCGATTCATCAGCATCGTCTCGGCTCCAAACATCTCAGGAACCTCTGTCAATACACTGGTACCGCCTTGTGCTACCAGCCAATCAGAGAACTCACCCACCAACGGATTAGCCGTGATGCCACTGAATCCGTCGGAACCGCCGCATTTCAAACCTACACGCAGTTTGGCTATGCTGACCTCGTCACGATGGTCTTGCTTGGCTGTGTTGTAGAGTTTACGCAGTATGTTCATACCCGCTTCTATCTCATCACCTTCTACCCGTTGGGTCACCAACAGTTGGATGCGTTCCTTGTTATAGTCGCCCAACATCGCCATGAAGTCTTCTGGCTGGTTGTTCTCACAGCCAAGGCTGACAACCAGTACACCACCTGCATGAGGATGCAGACAGATGTCACGCAGAATCTTACGGGTATGCTCGTGGTCGTCTGAGAGTTGGGAACATCCATAGTTATGATGCCATGCCCAGATAGCGTCAATTCCTTCACATTTTGTCTCTTGTCTGAGGTTCTCAGCCAGTTGCTCTGCGATGCCATTGACACATCCGACAGTCGGGACAATCCATATCTCATTACGTATTCCCACATCTCCGTTTGGTCGAACATACCCCTTAAAGGTACGCTTCTCGTCTTTGATAGAAAGTGTCTGGTTTACAGGATGATAAGAATATTCGGATGTGCCGCTTAGGTTTGTCTTGAGCTGGTGCTCATTGACCCAATCGCCTGCTTTCATATCCTGACAGACATGACCGATAGGATAACCGTATTTGATGATGTCTTCTCCTGCTTTAACGTCTTTGATAAGAATCTTATGTCCCGCTGGTGTATCCTGATGTATAGTGACAGACATACCATCTACCTCTATGACGGTTCCCTTTTTCAGGGGCTGTAGACACACCACCACAGCGTCGGCAGGATTAATCTTCAAAACGGTCTTGTCGTTCATTACCCGATATTCTTACGGCGATAGAAGTCGATATTCTCCTTAGTCAGCAACTCAATAGGCATGTAGTTGACAGGTTCCACCTCCTTTTTCAAGACAATGGCATTGAAGAGTGTCTCCATGCATGCGTAGCCTTGCATGTAACCATGCTGGGCTATCAGGAAGGAAATACTGCCTTGTCTGACACATTCTGCATTCTTAGGCACCATGTCGTAGCCCATAATCTGAATCTTGCGGCGATTACTTCGTAACAGGTATTCTCCGACAATGTGTGCTTTGGAATTAAAAGCGATGCAGTGATGCGTATGCGGATGACTGGCAAAGAACTGATCCAGGATGGCGTCATAGTTCTCCCGTTTTACATCCAAGGGCAGGTTTACCTCATTAATCTCTACATCGGGAAAATGGTCGTGCATATAATGGCGGAAACCTGTCTCACGGTTCTCCTGCTGTTTAGAAGCCACATTCCCGTTGCGCATCTGTTTCATCATCATGATTTCTGTCTCATGGGGTGCTAACATCATCAGCATACGGGCTGCGAAATAGCCGCTGGAGAATGAGTCTTGTCCGAAGAATGATAAGGGTTTGAGGTCAGGCATATAGGAGTCGAGCAGGATAAAAGGAATGCCCTGTTCATGCAACTGGTCTGTGAATTTACGTGTCACATCCAGTTTTGAAGGAACGATAATCACTCCGTCGGGTTTTAGTTTCAGACATTCATTCGTGACCTTAGAGAAAGTTTCAGTAGAGAAGCGGTTGTAGTACATCATCTTCTGACTGATACGGAAGTCACGACGGAACTCACAGGCATCAATCACGCCTTCTTCTACTTCTTCCCAGTAGGCTTCCGACTCATGCTTAGGCATGATGCAATAAAAGGTATATGACTTGTTGTAGGCGAGGGCAGAGGCGTACATGTTGGGCTTGTAATCCATCTCCTTCAAAGCCTTTTCTACCTTTTCCAATGCACTTTTTGAAACGTTAGGGCGTTTGTGTAATACACGGTCTACGGTGCCAACACTCACCCCGGCACGTTCTGCAATATCCTTGATTCTAATCTTTCCAGTATCCATAGCGTTAAATAAAATGATGGCGCAAAGATATATAAAAAAAATGATACTTCGAAGAATATTGATGTAATATTTTGGTGTTTGGCTTTTTTGTGCTATCTTTGCCTGCGGAAATTAATCAAGAATTAGATAAATGGCTAAAATTGTGACTTTAGGCGAGATTATGCTCCGCCTTTCTCCCAACGGTAACGACCGTTTTATCCAGAGTGAATCATTCCGTATCATACCAGGTGGCGGTGAGGCTAATGTGGCTGTATCATTAGCAAACTATGGTCATGAGGCTTATTTCGTGACAAAACTCCCTAAGCATGAGATTGGACAGATTGCCGTGAATGCCTTGCGTCGTTATGGAGTGAACACGCAGTATATCACCCGTGGCGGTGACAGAGTAGGCTTGTATTATGCAGAGACAGGTGCATCGATGCGTCCTTCTAAAGTGATTTATGACCGTGCTCATTCTGCCATAGCAGAGGCCAATCCCTCAGACTTCGATTTCGACAAAATCATGGAAGGTGCTGCATGGTTCCATTGGTCAGGTATTACTCCTGCAGTCTCAGACAAAGCGGCAGAACTGACTAAACTTGCCTGTGAGGCTGCCAAGCGTCATGGTGTGACGGTCAGCGTAGACCTGAATTTCCGCAAGAAACTATGGACCTCTGAGAAGGCCATCTCCATTATGCGTCCACTGATGCAGTATGTGGATGTGTGTATCGGTAATGAAGAGGATGCAGAACTTTGTCTTGGTTTCAAACCTGATGCAGATGTAGAGGGTGGACAGACAGATGCAGCTGGCTATGAGGGTATCTTCAAACAGATGATGAAGGAGTTCGGTTTCAGGTATGTGGTATCAACGCTGCGTGAATCGTATAGTGCTACCTTCAATGGTTGGAAAGCCTTGATTTACGATGGTAAGGAGTTCTATCAGTCAAAGCGTTACGAGATTAATCCTATCATTGACCGTGTGGGTGGTGGCGACTCTTTCTCTGGTGGTTTGATTCATGGTTTGTTGACGAAAGCAACGCAGGGCGAGGCTCT
>CADCEW010000045.1 GCA_902800585.1 uncultured Prevotellaceae bacterium | reverse complement strand
CTGAATAGGATTTAAGAAGTATAAATAACATAGTATTTATAGTTTGTGTATAGTTTAATTTAGTTTTTTATCCTTGGGTCGTGAGATTCGAGGATATTTTTTGTTCATACCCTATAATTGTCGACGCAGTGAGTCAACAATTTGCAAAACTGCTACGGATCGTAGCACTTTTACCTTGGTCTCACAATTAATTGATTCTCAGTAAGGATAGATGAGGGACTTTTAAAGTTTAGAGACAGTTTCGTAGCTTAGTAGGTTAGGACTAAGGTCAAAAAGAAAATCCGCAGGGTATTCACCTTGCGGATTTTTATTGTTGGTCGGGATTACTGGACTCGAACCAGCGACCTCGCGCCCCCCAGACGTGTGCGCTACCAACTGCGCTAAATCCCGTACCTTTGCACAGCAATTTCGCTGAATTGCCGTGCAAAGGTACGGCTTTATTTCGGGAATTGCAAATTTTTCATTGTTTTTTTTGTATTGTACTCACTATTTATTAACTTTGCTGCGTTATTATATATATAACATTTGTACGCGCGAATGACACAATATACTATCACGGCACCAAGCCGTCTCCAACATACTGCACAATTGCCGGCATCCAAGAGTATCTCCAACAGAGCATTAATCATCCATGCCTTGTCGGGAGGACTTATACTTCCTGAGAATCTCTCTGACTGTGACGATACAGAAGTGATTGTATCGGCACTGAAAGACAATCAGTATGAGATTAACATCAAGGCGGCAGGTACTGCCATGCGTTTCATGACAGCCTATCTCGCTGTGAAAAACGGTGAGGAGCATGTGCTGACAGGAACAGAGCGCATGAAGCATCGTCCTATCGGAGTGTTGGTGGATGCCTTGCGTTTTCTGGGTGCCGATATCCGTTATGTGGGAGAAGAAGGCTTCCCTCCCCTACTCATCCGAGGGAAGAAGTTAAGAGGCGGCGTCTTGGAAGTGCCAGGTAATATCAGTTCACAGTATATCTCTGCCTTGCTGATGATAGGTCCTGTCTTGAAGAAAGGTCTGACTCTCCGTTTGACAGGCGATGTCATCTCACGACCTTATATCGACCTGACGCTTTGGACGATGCGTGAGTTCGGGGCTGATGCGGAATGGAGCGACTTTGAAACCATCGAGGTACGTCCGCAACCCTATCACGAGAGAGCCTATTATATAGAAAACGACTGGAGTGCCGCTTCCTACTGGTATGAGATGGTGGCTCTTTCGAAAGACAAGGATGCCTGTGTCCAACTGAAAGGACTGATGGACGGTTCGAAACAAGGTGACTCTTCCGTGCGGTATATCTTCAGTCTGTTGGGTGTCAAGAGTCATTTTGAGACGACGCAACAGGGTGTACCCACAGCTGTCACCCTCCAGAAGTCTGGACGCTGTTTGCCCCGACTTGAATACGACTTTGTAAACGCTCCTGACCTCGCACAGACCTTTGTGGTGACCTGTGCCCTGTTGGATGTGCCCTTCCATTTCCGAGGATTGTCTACCCTGAAAATTAAAGAGACCGATCGTATTGAGGCGTTGAAGAAAGAGATGCGGAAACTCGGCTATGTCATTCAAGACGTAAACGATAGTGAGTTGATATGGGATGGAACACGTTGTGAGCCTGCCTTGGAAGACGGCATCGACACTTATGAGGACCATCGCATGGCATTGGCTTTCGCCCCTGCAGCCTTACGCATAGCGTCGCTGCCCATCAATAATCCATGGGTAGTGACAAAGTCATACCCCCATTTCTGGGAAGACTTGCGCAAGGCGCAATTCGATGTTGAAAGGTTAGAGGTTAAAGGTTAGAGTCGTGAATTTCCTGCTGATAGCCATCATATCCATTATAGCACTCGGTGTGATTGCCGCCCTGTTCTCATGGGGTGACAAGGATGAGCCTATCGTCAAGAGTGAAGGTGACTGCGGGTCATGCAGCAGCAGGTCGGAGTGTAAACTCGCCGACCTTGTTAAAAAAGGAGAGGGTGTTGCGAGAAACGAGGAACGAGGAACGAGAAACGAGAGCTGTCACAGTGCCTTGAGTATAATATTGGTATTCTCTCTTCTCTTTCCTCTCTCCTCTCTCCTCTTGACCGGCTGTTCCACCAAGAAGAATACGGCAGGGAGTCGCTGGTGGCATTCTTTCAACGCCCGCTACAACACTTACTTCAACGGTTCACAGGCATTCATTGAGGGTAGTCTGGAGAAAGAGACAGGCAATCATGACGACCATACCCAAATGCTTCCGCTCTACACGGTAGCCAACAAGAACAGTAAGACCTTGGGAAGTAGTCAGTTCGACCGCGCCATCGAGAAATCGGAGAAAGCCATCCGCCGACACAGTATCAAGGCACGTCCTGCATGGAACAAGAAAAGACGCAAGACGAAAAAAGATATCGAATGGCTGAACCGTCGGGAATACAACCCCTTCCTATGGCATGCATGGCTCCTATTAGGTAAGTCACAGTTCCAGAAAGGTGAGTTCGAAGAAGCTGCTGCTACCTTCGGTTATATGGCACGACTCTATCAGACACAAGAGACGATTCTGGCCCGCGCTCGTGCCTGGCAAGCCAAATGCTATGTGGAGATGGGCTGGCTATACGAGGCAGAAGACCTCATCATCAAACAACGACGTGACTCTATTCCCTATCGGGCAACGGCAGACTGGGACTATACCCTTGCCGACTATTATATCCATCATGAGAGTTGGCCTGAGGCAGTCACTTATCTGCGCAAGGCTATCCGTCATGAGAGACGAAGGAAACAGCGTGCCCGTATGTGGTACCTGATGGGACAGATAGAATCCCTGCAAGGTCATCGACAAGAGGCATACGATGCCTACCGTCATGTGATACGACTCAGTCCACCCTATGAGTTGGAGTTCAATGCACGCATCGCCCAAAGTGAGGTGATGGCAGCAACAGATGCCCGTAAGACCATCAATCAACTGAAGCGTATGGCACGCTCCGACAATAATAAGGACTATCTGGATCAAGTCTATTATGCCATCGGTAATATCTATCTCAGCCAGAGAGACACGACACGTGCGATTGCCGCTTATGAGGAAGGTAATAAAAAAGCCACACGCAGCGGAACAGAGAAAGGTGTACTGTTGTTACAACTGGGTAACCTCTATTGGCAACAGGAGAAATACAGTGATGCACGACGCTGCTATGGAGAGGCCATCGGACTGTTAGACCAAGACCGAAAAGGCTATAAGGAACTGGCTTTACGTTCTAAAGTACTGGACGAACTTGTACCTTATACAGATGCCATCCACCTGCAGGACTCCCTGCAACGACTTGCAGTGATGCCTGAGGCTGAACGCAATAAAGCCATCGACCGTGTCATTGAGGAACTCATCAAGAAGGAGAAAGAGGAGAAACGTGCCCAACAGGAAGCAGAGGCAGAGCAGCAGTTGGCACAACAAGGTGGAATTGGAAACACACAAACCATGACACAACAGCAGCAGCCGACCCGGACTAGTCCACAAAGCAATATCTGGTATTTCTATAACCCTCAGGCTGTCAGTCAGGGGAAACAGCGTTTCGAGCAACAATGGGGACGACGACCTAATGCAGACAACTGGCAACGCTCTAACCTGACAGTGCTGAAGATGGACTCTGAGGAAGAAGAGAACTCCGAAGACTCAGAGAGCTCCGAGAACTCGGAGAACTCAGGTCAAGGTTCCGAGCCTGGCGATTCGATTGCCAGTGACACAAATGTCCCTGACAGCATACCAAGTGACCCACATACCCGTGAGTACTATCTTGCCCAGATACCTTTCACCGAGGAACAAAAGGCAGCCAGTGACGCCATTATCATGGAGTCCCTATTCCATGCAGGAATCATTCTGAAAGACAAACTGGACAACCTGACACTTAGTCATAAGATGCTCTATCGCCTTGTCAGTCAATATCCCGACTACGAGCATAATGACGAGGCATGGTATCACCTCTATCTCATCTATGCCCGACAAGGAAGATGGGATCTGGCTAATGATGCCCTTGAGCATATGAAACAACGACATCAGGAAAGCCAATGGACCATCCTGCTCTCTGATCCTTACTATGCAGAGAACCAACGATTCGGACAACATATCGAAGACTCTTTGTATACAGCTACCTACGAAGCATTTAAAGCGGAGCGTTATCGGGAGGTGGAGACCAACGTACAACTATCGGCTCAACGATTCCCCAACGGACAGAACCGTGCCAAATTCCTTTTCATAGAAGGTTTGAGCCTGTTGAACAACCAGAAACCCGACAGTTGTGTGGCACGGATGAAACAAATCGTGGAGAATTACCCTGAGAGTGAAGTGAGCGACATGGCAGGACAGATTGTAAAAGGTGTCCAACAAGGCAGACGACTGCAAAGTGGTAAGATGTCTGACATCTGGAGACAACGCCAGAACTTAGAGCATCCGGACGACTCCGTACATATCGATACACTCAGCACAGAACGAGATGTACGCTATGCCTTCGTCCTTGCCTACACTCCAGACAGTGTCGACCAGAATCAACTGTTGTACGAGATTGCGAAATACAACTTCACCAGTTACCTGGTCCGTAACTTCGAGATTGCCGTAGACACTGACGGAGCCATCAGCAGGATGATAGTTACAGGATTCCTCAGTTATGACGAGGCACTGCAATATGCCCGACAACTTTATTCCAACCTGCAGATGAGTGAGCGACTGGCAGGCTGTCGCCGTATTATCATCAGTGAACAGAACCTGCCGCTATTAGGAACGGCATTCAGTTATGACGACTATGACATCTTCTTCCAACAAGAACTGGAGCCTGTAAAGATCACCAACGAACAGTTGCTGAACCTACCAGAAACCATTGTGGAAGAGGAGGACGAGGAGGATGTTCCGCAACAAGAACAGGATAGTGATGACGACCTTTTCCCACCAGAAAGTACGCCACAGAATATGGAGACTATTGATTTTGATGATGATTTCTATTATTAATATAAACTGCAAAGACGATGACAAACGGACTATTACTCTGGGCTGATGATGAGATGGAACTGCTTCGCCCACATCTTCTATTCCTTGAGAAGAAAGGCTATGAAGTAGTTACCGTCACCAATGGTATCGATGCCATTGAAGAATGCCGACAGCGGACTTTCGACCTTATACTGTTAGACGAGATGATGCCTGGTCTGACAGGATTAGAGACGCTCCAGCGAATCAAAGAACTGCAACCGACTGTTCCTGTTGTCATGGTGACGAAAAGCGAGGAAGAGAATATCATGAATCAGGCAGTTGGACAGAATATTGCCGACTACCTCATCAAGCCAGTTAATCCAAATCAGATACTGTTGACTCTCAAGAAACTCATTCATCGACGTGAGATTGTCGCAGAGGTGACACAGACAGCTTATCAGCAACAGTTCCAGCAACTCGGTATGCAGATAATGGACTGCAGGACGTGGAATGACTGGGCAGATTTGTATCGTCAACTGGTACGTTGGGAGCTCCAACTCTCCGCCACTGACTCTGCTATGGCGGATATGTTACGAATGCAGAAAGAAGAGGCGAACATCGGGTTTACTAAGTTCGTCAAGAAAAACTACCTCGGATGGTTGGGAGAGCGAGAGGTTATGATGAGTCCGGATGTCTTCAAACAAGAAATCTTCCCTCGACTGTCCGCTGGCGAGAAAATCTTTCTGATTGTATTGGATAATTTCCGTTATGACCAATGGAAGACGATAGAGACAGAATTTGCCGACTTTGAGATTGACGAACAACTCTATTGCAGCATCCTACCGACAGCCACTCAGTATGCCCGTAATGCCATCTTCTCTGGATTAATGCCTGACCAGATTGCCCACATGTTCCCTGACTTATGGGTTGACGAGGATGAGGAAGAGGGAAAGAACCTCAATGAAGCACCACTTATCCAGACACAGATAGAGCGTTATAGACGGCATGACTCTTTCTCGTATCATAAGATTAATACCACGGACGAGGCAGAACGCTATATGAATCAATTATCCTCATTGGAGAAGAACGACTTGAACGTGGTGGTCATCAACTTTATTGACATGCTCTCCCATGCCCGAACGGAATCCAAGATGGTGCGGGAACTGGCACACGACGAAGCGGCATATCGGTCCTTAACCTTATCATGGTTCCGACATTCCATCATGTCACAGTTGTTACGTCAACTGGCACAGACAGATTACCGTATTGTCATCACGACAGATCACGGCTCTATCCGTACCAACTCTCCTGTGAAGATCATCGGAGATCGTAACACCAATACCAACCTGCGCTATAAACTCGGCAAGAATCTTTCCTATGACGACAAGGACCTGTTTGTTGTCAAAGAGCCACAGAAAGCTTTCCTGCCCTCTCCCAATCTCTCCACCAGTTATGTGTTTGCCACAGGCGACAGATTCTTCGCCTATCCCAACAACTATAACTATTATGTCACCTACTACAGGAACACCTTCCAGCATGGAGGCATCTCTATGGAGGAGATGATGATACCGTTTATCACACTCAAAGGAAAAAACAGATAGGAAAAATGACCACCATACAGATTAACGATATTGAAAACATTCACGAGGCTGCTCGTGAGTTTATTAACCAAATCGGTGACGCACGCGTCTTTGCCTTCTATGGTAAGATGGGAGCTGGTAAAACCACTTTCATCAAAGCCATCTGTGAGGAGTTAGGATGCCAGGATGTCATTACCAGTCCCACTTTCGCCATCGTCAATGAATACAGCAGTGACACGACACCTATCTACCACTTCGATTTCTATCGTATCAAAAAACTGGAGGAGGTCTATGATATGGGATATGAGGAATACTTCTACAGTGGTGCACTCTGCTTGATTGAATGGCCCGAACTGATAGAAGAAATCCTGCCCGATGATGCTGTACGTGTCAACATCAACGAGCAGGAAGATGGTAGCAGAACTATTACGTTCTGATTACAGCAGCGAGTCGAACTTCTCCTGTATCTTCGCTTTGGGCTGAGCACCTACAATCTTGTCAACAAGTTGTCCGCCCTTAAAGAACAGGATAGTAGGAATGTTACGGATACCGTACTCTACGGCCAGTTCCTCATTCTCCTCCACATCACATTTACCTACGGCGACACGACCGTCATACTCCTCAGCGAGTTCAGAGATGACCGGACCTACCATACGGCAAGGCCCACACCATGTTGCCCAGAAATCAACTACTAATGGCTGATCGCCACTCTTCAAGTTCTCGAAATTCTCGGATGTTATAGTTACTTCCATAGTCTAAAAAAATTATTTAATTAATACTACAATATATTCTTCTCATTTATTTTCCAGCAAATATCATGCCACACCTTAGTTAATCTTATAGTCGAGTGCTGGGGTGTGATCAATGAAATTGACCAACACGCTTTTGACATCCACCGTCTTTGTCGTACTCCGCAAAAGCACATGGTGTTTGCCAGTGCCATCTATTAATTGGAAGAAAACTTTTGTCTTCCCTGGATTCGACTTGATTAATTCTCCTAATTCAGTGACAATCTGATCGTCCAACAAATCTATTGCCAATGAGATTGTTATACGATCTATCGCCTTTGCTTTGATGGCCTGCAAGAATTCGACATCCTGAACTTTAAGTTCCATCAAATCACTATGCTGGAACCTCGGTTGCATCTTGGCTGTCACATAGACTGGAGAACCTATCCCAAACATGCCACTTCTGTCACCCCAATCCTTTCCGAAAAGTCTCAGTTCACCTGAACCCTCAAAGTCCTCAATGGTCACAAAGCCACAAGGCTCTCCACGCTTGGTTAATGCCTGACGAACATTGGTAACGATACCACCAAATATAATATCCTCTCTGTCTGTCAGTTGTTGCTCATCTGATAATTCCGAGCAATGCGTATTACAAAGATTATCCAATACTATACGATATTCGTCAAGAGGATGTGCAGAGAGATAGATACCCACCAACTCCCGCTCACGGTTCAGGCGTTCAATATCACTCCACTTCTCGCCTTTTGGTATTGGTGGCGTGGCAATATCCACCTCGTTCTCGCCACCAAAGAGAGAGTTACGCATTTGCTGCTGTTCCATCTGGTACATCTGTCCATAGCGCACCAAGGTATCTAAGAACATCTCACCCTTGCTGTTCTCCGCAAAGAAATCCTCACGGGCAATACCAAAACTATCGAAGCCTCCACTCAAGGCAAGACTTTCAAATGCCTTTCGGTTGACACAAGAGAAATTGATGCGTTGTGCAAAGTCGAAGATTGACTTGTAGACTCCGTTTTTCTCTCGCTCTTGGATAATTGCCTCAGCGGCATTGTCACCCATTCCCTTAATAGCAGCAAGTCCGAAACGAATCTCTCCTTTTTTATTTACACCAAACTTCAAATAGGACTCATTGACATCAGGACCTAAGGTAGCTATACCCATTGCCTTACACTCATCCATCAGTTTGGTAATTTCCGTTATCTGGTCACGACGACGGCTCATGATGGCTGCCATAAACTCGGCAGGATAATTAGCTTTCAGATAAGCTGTCTGATACGCTACCCAAGAATAACAGGCCGCATGTGACTTATTGAAGGCATAAGAGGCAAAAGCCTCCCAACCACTCCATATCTCTTCCAATATCTTTGGGTCGTGTCCATTGGCAATACCGCCTTCGATGAACTTCGGCTTCATTGCATCTACGATGTCCTTCTTTTTCTTACCCATCGCCTTACGCAAAGCATCACTCTCACCACGAGTAAAGTTAGCCAACTGTCGTGACAGCAACATGACTTGCTCCTGATAGACCGTAATACCATAGGTATCCTTCAAATACTTCTCCATACATGGAATATCATATTTGATTTCTTCCTTACCATGCTTACGGGCAATGAAGTTGGGAATCTTCTCCATAGGTCCTGGACGATAGAGCGCATTCATGGCAATGAGGTCCTCAAAGACAGTAGGCTTCAGTTCGCGTAGGTATTTCTGCATACCATTCGACTCAAACTGGAAAGTACCGACAGTGCGTCCTTGCTGATAGAGTTCATAGGTCTTAGGATCATCGATGGGTATATTATCAAGGTCGATATCAATACCCCGATGTATCTTGATATTCTCACAAGCCTCCTTCAACTCCGAGAGTGTTTTCAAACCCAAAAAGTCCATTTTAATAAGTCCTGTCGACTCAATGACATGTCCGTCGTATTGTGTACAATTGGTCTTAGTATCCTTGAAATCCGGGTCGTCTGCCGTTGAGACAGGCACCCAGTCACTGATAGGATCCCTGCAGATGATAAAGCCACAGGCATGGATACCTGTTCCACGCACTGTTCCCTCCAGCATCTTGGCATATTTAATCGTATTGGCAAGATGCTGATCTCTGGACGCCTCTGCCTCCCGAAGTTCAGGAACCGCTTTAAGGGCGTTGGTGAGATTCATCTTCGGCGTCTTACCATCTACATCTGGCAAACGGTCTGGTATTGCTTTGCAGAGTGCATTGGATACAGCAAGAGGAACTTTCTCTACACGTGCCACATCCTTGATGGAGTTCTTGGTTGCCATGGTAGCATAGGTAATGATATGGGCACAGTTGTCATGTCCGTATTTATCTTCCACCCATTTCAATACTTTTCCGCGTCCATCATCATCGAAATCCGTATCAATATCAGGTAACGAGATACGGTCGGGATTCAGGAAACGCTCAAACAGCAAATCATACTTCAACGGATCAATCTTCGTGATACCCAAGCAATAGGCAACCACCGAGCCTGCTGCTGATCCACGACCAGGTCCAACCATGACTCCCAATTCATCACGTGCGGAGTTGATGAAATCCTGTACAATAAGGAAGTAGCCAGGGAAACCCATTGTTTTCATGACATGCAGTTCAAAACGGATACGGTCATCAACTTCCTTTGACAAGGGCTGAGGATAGCGTTTGGCTGCACCTTCATAAGCCAGTTTCTTCAAATAGTCTGCCTCGAATTTGATACGATACAGTTTATCATAGCCACCCAGTTTCTTAATCTTCTTCTCTCCTTCCTCCTGAGACAACTTATTCTCTCCGTTCTCGTCACTGGTAAACTCATCAAAGAGTTGTTGTTCTGTGAACTTCTGTCTCCATTCCTCCTCAGTACCAAACGATTCAGGAATAGGGAAGAAAGGCATGATAGGATCGTGGTCGAGACTATAGAATTCTACCTTGTCTAATATTTCAAGCGTATTGGAAAGTGCCTCGGGAATATCTGAGAAGACAGCATTCATCTCCTCACGGGTCTTAAACCATTCCTGCTTGGAATATAGCATTCGCGTCGGATCATCTAAGTCTTTTCCTGTCGACAAGCAAAGCAGATGGTCATGAGCCTCCGCATTCTCCTGGTCCACGAAATGGGCATCATTCGTACATATCAGTTTAATGCCGTATTCATGCGCCAAATCTATCAACACCTTGTTAGCTTTCTGCTGCATCGGAAAAGTCTCACGATTGGCTCGGATACTCGGATCCGTCACTTCGTGACGTTGGAGTTCCAGATAATAATCCTCTCCAAAGGTATGATGATACCACTCTACTGCCTCACGGGCTCCTGCAATATCACCTTGCAGAATCTTGGCAGGCACCTCACCAGCGATACAAGCAGAGCAGACTATCAGTCCTTCATGGTATTTCTCTAAATCGGCACGATCGGTACGAGGACGCATATAAAAGCCGTCAATCCATGAGTTACTCACCAATTTGATCAAGTTCTTATATCCCTGATAGTTCTTGGCAAGGACAATTAAGTGGTAACCACCCATGTCCTCTTTGTTACGTCTCAACTCCTTAGCACCACATCGCGAGACATACATCTCACATCCAAAAATGGGTTTGAATGGCTCCAACCCTTCTTTCTTACGGTTCTTATTGACTCCACCCACATAGTCATGAAATTCTTTGATACCAAACATATCACCATGATCCGTGATTGCCATACCACGCATAAGTATGTACGTGGAGGTGAATAAAATCTTCCATAAAAGGTTTTTTGCCTATTTTGAGCCTCAAAGTTACACTAAAAAGCCGAAATAACCAAAAAAAATAAGAATTAAGAATTAAGAATTAAGAATTATTTTATACCTTTGCATATTGAATAGCAAACATTCGACATTACTACTCATGGGAGAAAAAATCCAAAAGATAAAGAAACTTAAAAACGTCAGAATACATCGCGAGGGAACCAATGAACTCTTGCTGAGCGCAGGTATGATACTTGCTATCGGCTATCTGCTTCTTACACTCTTCGACACACGAATACCTTTTTGGATATTTATCGTCATTTTTGGAGTTGTATGGTCTCAACTTCTACCGTTGTCCTATCCGTTATTTCAATGGGGACACCGAGAAACTTGTCGTTGCGCCTGCTGACGGAAAGATTGTAGTCATTGAAGAGGCAGAGGAAAACGAATATTTCCATGACAAGCGATTGTTGATTAGTATCTTCATGAGTCCCTTGAACGTTCATGCCAACTGGTTCCCTGTCGACGGCAAAGTGAAGTTCGTTCATCATCAGAACGGTAACTACCATAAGGCATGGCTGCCTAAGGCGAGTGAGGAGAATGAGCATGCAGACATCATGATTACCACTCCTGAAGGAGAGGATATCTTGGTGCGCCAGATTGCCGGTGCGATGGCACGTCGTATTGTCACTTATGCAAAAGAAGGAGAAGAATGTTATATTGACGAACACTTAGGATTCATCAAGTTAGGTTCCCGTGTGGATGTCTATCTTCCTTTGGGAACAAAAGTCTGTGTGACGATGGACCAGCCAACCACTGGAGATCAGACCGTGATTGCAAAACTGAAATAAATGAGTATCAAGAAACATATCCCTAATACCATCACATGCTGCAACCTCATCTCTGGCTGCATTGCTACCTTTTGGGCTTTTCAGGGAAGATGCGATTTGGCTTTGCTCTTTATCGTGATTGGTGCTGTCTTTGATTTCTTCGATGGCATGAGTGCCCGTCTGTTAGGGGTTTCCTCACCCATCGGAAAAGAACTCGACTCCCTTGCTGACTGTATCACTTTCGGTTTTGCCCCCTCTGCCATCGTATACGAATACCTTAGACCAGATACAGAACTGCTCCCGTTTGTTGTTTTCATCATGGCAGCCTTCTCTGCACTGCGTTTGGCAAAGTTTAACCTTGATGAGCGACAGGCTTTAGGGTTCATCGGATTGCCAACTCCTGCTAATGCCTTGTTCTGGGGCTCACTCATTGTCGGAGCAGGCGACTGGATGAAATCGGCACCATTCATTTCTTCCAATCTAAGTCTGGTCATTTTGGCAGGCTCTTTCATCAGTTGTTACTTGCTTGTCGCTGAGATTCCCATGTTTGCATTGAAGTTCAAACACTGGGGATGGAAAGGCAATGAAATCAAATACATCTTCCTTCTCACCTGCATTCCGCTCCTTGCTTTCTTAGGCATCAGTGGACTGGCTGCTATTATCGCATGGTATATTATTCTATCAATAATTACTAATCGTAACACTATCAATAATAACTAATACCCCGAAATTATGAGTAACAACATGGGATTCCTCATCTTTATTTTCTTCATCGTGATATTCATCCTCCTGTTGACAGGCGGTCATATCATCAAGTATATCAAGAACGCCCGACTGAAGGCAAAGAAGGAAGCGCGAGAACAAGAACAGAAATACCGTGACGAGACAGGTCGCCAACAGCGACAGTATCATTACAGCGGTCCTAAGAATACCAGTAATCAGGAGGCTAAGCCTCGTTCTGAGGAAGAGGCTCCAAAGGTTGAAGAGCCCAAAGTTGAGGAGATACATACAAAGACTGAGACGGGTGAGACCATCATCGACCGTCGTGCAGAACGTGAAAGCAAGAAAATCTACGATGATGCTGAAGGCGAATACGTAGAATTCAGCGAAGAATAAAAGAAAGCCTCCTGATTGGGAGGCTTTTTTTATCTTTACGGATGAACAAGTGTTCCTATTTCTTCACCGTTCATTACTTTCTTTAGGTTACCGACAATATCCATATTAAACACATAGATAGGTAGGTTGTTGTCTTGACACATGCAGACGGCTGAGAGGTCCATGACCTTCAGGCCACGCTCCAGTACCTCTTGATAAGTAATCTCGTTGAATTTAGTGGCTGTGGGGTCTTTCTCTGGGTCTGCCGTATAGACACCATCCACACGGGTACCTTTCAACATCACATCTGCCTCAATCTCCACACCACGCAAGCTCGAACCTGTATCTGTCGTGAAATAAGGCTGACCAGTACCTGCCGAGAAAATACAGACATAACCAGCCTGCATAGCCTCTATAGCCTTCCACTTGCTGTAGAACTCTCCGATAGGCTCCATACGGATGGCTGTCAGTACTTTGTTCTTCACACCCTCGGCATCCAACGCACTACTCAGTGCCAACGAGTTGATGACAGTAGCGCACATACCCATCTGGTCACCTTTCACGCGATCGAAGCCTTTCTTCGCACCACTCAATCCACGGAAGATGTTACCACCTCCGATAACGATACCAATCTGGACACCCATTTCAGCCACTTCCTTGATCTGACGCGCATAGTCGCCCAGACGCTCAGGGTCAATACCATGTCCCTGTTTTCCCATCAGACTCTCTCCTGAGAGCTTCAATAGAATTCTCTTGAATCTTGCCATAATCTTACCTTATTATATAATATATTGTACTTCCTTAAATACATAACGGCGTTCCTTGCCGCTTTCATCACTCAACAACAGATGACCATCGTCTTCGACATCTACGAAGGTTGCCATGAAGGTACCTTCCTTGTCACTGTATGGATGGAAACCTTTGCGACGATAGAGTATCGCCTTATACCGTTCTTTAATTTCCTGATGGATATAGAGGGAGAAACGGTCGAGTATTTCATGCAGCAATGCCTCCCTGTCTGTCTCTTGTCCATGTATCTGCCACAACGAAACAGGATTGGGAGCATCACTATGAAAGTGTTGCTGATTGACATTGATACCTACACCGATAATGGAGTCCCTGATAATCTGTCCCGACAGGCGGTTCTCTATTAATATACCGCCAATCTTACCGTTGCGCCAATAAATGTCATTGGGCCATTTGATACTGACATCACCAATCTGTTCGCCCAACGCATCCGCAATAGCCAATGAGATAGCCATGGAGATGACAAACTGCCGATTGGCAGGAATACCCTCTGGATGATAGAAAATAGAGAACAAAAGATTCTTACCACGTTCCGACTCCCATGAGTTCGTACCTTGTCCTTTTCCTGCTGTCTGATAGTCTGTCCATACCACCATTGGCTCTTGGCTCTTAGCTATTAGCTGATGGCTTTTCAACCAACGATTCGTGGAGTCTGTCTCATCGATATGAACGATTTTCCATTCCATGGTGCAAATATACAATATTTTTCGTATATTTGCACCATGACAACAGAAGAACAACAAAAAAAAGATGAAATGTATATGCGCAAGGCACTTGCCGAGGCGCAACAGGCTTTTGACGAAGGAGAGATTCCTATTGGTGCTGTTGTGGTATGCAAAGACCATGTGATAGCCCGTGCTCATAACTTGACGGAGACATTACATGACGTGACAGCCCATGCCGAGATGCAGGCGATTACTTCTGCAGCCAATGAATTAGGAGGAAAGTACCTGACAGATTGTACACTATATGTCACTGTCGAACCTTGTGTGATGTGTGCAGGAGCGTTAGGATGGTCACAGATTTCCCGTATCGTCTACGGAACAGAAGACGAAAAACGGGGCTACCATCAGTATGCCCCGCATGCACTTCACCCAAAGACTGTTGTCATCAAGGGTATCTTAGAAGAAGAATGCCGCTGTCTGATGCAGGAGTTCTTCAAGAGCAGACGTTAGCATTCCTCTTTCTTTATCCGATTAGTTTCGCTATTGCCTCCAGACATTGCTTGTTGCTGACAGGTTTACAGAGAAACTCATTACAACCAGCCGCAAGCGCTTCCTCTCGGTCTGTATTGAAGGCATTCGCTGTCACTGCAATAATCGGCAGTGTGGGATATTTCTCCCTGATTCTACGCGTAGACTCTAAGCCATCCATGATGGGCATCTTCAAATCCATCAACACAAGGTCAGGTTTCTCAGACTCCACAAGTTCTATAGCCTCTTCGCCATTATGGGCACGAACAGGTTCATAATGACCTTTCAGGATATATGTCATCAGCAGATAGTTGCTGTCATTGTCCTCTGCAACAAGAATTCGTTTCATAACTATAAATTTTCAATTGTCAATTATAAATTACTTTTTACCACCACGCTCTGAATAGGCTGTACCATCATGAACACCTTCTCCAGGTACATAACCCTTCCAACGCCACAGTTTAGTCATATCCTCCAGTGTCTTTCCCTTAGTCTCAGGAACCAGTCTCCATACGAAGATGGCAGCTATGACACAGATAACACCATAGAGTCCGTAAGTAAACCAGTGGCCGAAGTCATCACCCTCAGTCAGGTGCATATTAAACATTGGCACGAAGGTAGAGCTGACAATGAAATTGAAGATCCACTGGAAGGCAACGGCAATAGCCACTGCGGCACCACGAATAGTATTGGGGAATATCTCAGCAATGAGAACCCAGCAGATGGGACCCCATGAGAACATAAACGATGCAGAGTATATGAGTAGTGAGGCTGCAGTGAAAAGTTCCATGCCTGCATGTCCGAAAGTCACTGCTACACCGAAGGCACCCAGTGCCATTCCTAAAGAGCCAGTAATCAGCAACGGCTTACGACCCCATTTCTCCACTGTGAAGATAGCGACAAGTGTGAAGAGGATATTGATAACACCCATGAAGACGGTGATAACCATCGGGTTCTCCATACCCATGTCTCCGAAGATACGTGGTGCGTAATAAAGTACGGCATTGATACCTACTGCCTGTTGGAATACAGAGAGCATGATACCGATAAAGATACACAGTGCACCATAGGTCATCAGTTTCTCGGTCTTCTGTACCAGTGTCTCCTTGATGGCTTTCAGAATAAACTCGGCACGTTCGGAACCATTGATTTTTGCAAGAATCGCCAAAGCACGTTCATCCTTACCTACAGAGACAAGGTAACGCGGTGTCTCAGGCACCATACAGATAAGCAAAGCAAAGAGCCCTGCGGGCACTGCCTCACTTCCAAACATATAACGCCAACCTGTCGTCACCGTCCATTGTGCGGCGGGGTTGATAGCGGCAATTCCTTTACCCATCTCCTCTACCAACGGCTGAATATGGTCGCCAAGGATAAAGAAATTCACAAAGTACACCACCAACTGACCGAAGATGATGGCAAACTGGTTACAACTAACCAGCATACCACGGATGTTCGAGGGAGCCACCTCACTGATGTACATCGGGCAAATGGCAGAAGCAAGTCCCACACCGATACCGCCAATCACACGATAAATATTGAACATGATGAGCAGTGAATAGGTAGGCTCTCCGTAAGTAAAGAACAAGAACTCTGGGTCCATGGATCCTAATGCGGAGATAAAGAACAGGATTCCTGCGATGACCAGTGACTTCTTACGACCGAAATTGGTGGCAAGGTATCCAGAAAAGGCAGAACCGATGATACAACCTATCAGGGCAGAAGCAGACGTAAAGCCGTGCCAACCGTCAGTATAGGTAAAGTCCTTTGCCTCTGAGAAGAAAGCCTGAAGACCTTTCTCAGCACCAGATATCACTGCGGTGTCATAACCAAAAAGAAGACCACCTAATACGGCGACCAGAACGATAGAAAACAGGTAGGCAGAACTACCTCTCTTTTGATATTCCATATAATCTGTTTTATGTTAGTTTTTTCTTAATTAAACACAAAAGTACTGCTTTTTTCTTAGAATACTTTGCAAATATGGCATTTTTTAACTAATTTTGTGGTAAGAATCGTATTACTACAAAAATACTATACAAATGAACAAGAAACTACTAACCTGCGCTTTTGTCTTGTCAGCAACGCTGATGTCTGTTGCCCAACCCAGTGTAATGGAAGTGAACACCAAGAAACTCGGAGCACCTATCCAGTCTACGATGTATGGTATTTTCTTCGAGGATATCAACTATGCTGCTGATGGCGGCTTGTATGGTGAGTTGATTAAGAACCGTTCGTTTGAGTTTCCGCAGCATTTGATGGGCTGGCAGACTTTCGGTTGTGTCGATGTGGAGGATGATCATGCCCCTTTCGAGCGTTGTCCGCATTATGTCGTCCTCTCTGACCCAGGACACAAAGACCGTCGTACAGGATTGGTCAACGAAGGCTATTTCGGCATTGGTGTAGAAAAAGGTGAAGTGTATCGTTTCTCTGTATGGGCGAAGGCTCCTAAAGGGGATGCCACTATCCGCGTACAACTGATTGACGAGAGTTCGATGGAGGAACGACAGGAGTTTGTAGAACAGGAGATAACTATTAATTCATCCGATTGGAAGAAATATACTGTCACGCTGACATCACCAAAAACTGACAAGCATACCAAGTTGCGCATCTTCCTGAAAGGCACTAACAGTGTCGCGCTGGAACATATATCCCTCTTCCCTGTCAATACCTTTAAGAACCGCGAGAACGGTATGCGTCGTGACCTCGCACAGGCACTGGCAGACTTAAAGCCTGGCATCTTCCGTTTCCCTGGCGGCTGTATTGTGGAGGGAACAGATTTAGATACACGCTATCAGTGGAAGAACACCATCGGTCCTGTAGAGAACCGTCCTTTGAACGGCAATCGTTGGGAACATACTTTCGACCATCGTTATTTCCCTGACTACTATCAGTCGTACGGACTTGGTTTCTTTGAGTTCTTCCAACTCGCAGAGGATATCGGTGCAGAACCGTTGCCTATCCTCAGCGTGGGACTTGCCTGTCAGTTCCAAAACTGGGACGATGAATCTGCCCATGTGAAGATGAACGACTTGCAACCCTATATCGACGACTGCCTCGACCTCATCGAATTTGCCAACGGACCTGTCACCAGTAAGTGGGGAAAGGTTCGTGCAGACATGGGACATCCTGCTCCTTTCAATATGAAATATATCGGAATTGGTAACGAACAGTGGGGCGAGTTCTACTATAAGCGACTGAAACCTTTCGTGGCTGCCATCCGTGCCAAATATCCTGACATCAAGATTGTAGGAAGCAGTGGTCCGATGCCTGACGACCAACCAGACAACACCTATCATTTCGAGGATGGATGGAAGGCAATGAGAGCATTGAAAGCTGACCTCGTCGACGAGCATTATTATCGTGATGAACAATGGTTCCTGACCAACGGACTCCGTTATGACGCCTACGACCGCAAGGGTCCTAAGGTGTTTGCTGGCGAATATGCCTGTCATGGCAATGGAAAGAAATGGAACCATTACGAGGCTGCTATCTTAGAGGCTGCCTTCATGACCTGTTTCGAACGTAATGCGGATATCGTACACATGACTTCCCCTGCCCCACTCTTCGCTCATGTCGACGGATGGCAGTGGCGTCCTGATCAGATATGGTACGATAATACGGATATGTTCAAGACCGTCAGTTACTACGTGCAACAGATGTATGCCACCAATGCAGGCACCCATGTGCTCTCACTGACGATGGACAAGAAGCCTGTTGCCAACCAGACAGGACAGAATGGGCTCTTCGCTTCTGCTGCTTATGACAGCAAGACGAATGAGATTATTATCAAGATTGCCAATACCACGAAGGTGCAACAACCTGTCTCTTTCATTCTCACTGGTATGAATGGCACACGCACGGCTCAAACACTCACCCTCTATCATGACGGCATGGATGATGAGAACACTATCTGCAAGCCAGCACTCATCACACCACAAAAGGGTACTGTACAAGTGGACAAAGGCAAAGGTTCATCACTCTTGCTTGACGACATGTCCCCCATGTCATTCCGCATCTATCGGATAAAGAAATAATTCGACCTGTACGGTTGAAATAATTTATCGTCCTTTTTGTCTGTTTTTTCTTCTTTGAAGATTTCGGGAAAGTCAACCCTAATAAGATTGAGACACTTGACAGCTTTACCGTCCTTCATAGCTGGTTTCCATTTAGGCATCGAACTGACAAGACGCAGTGCCTTTTCGTTCAAGTCCTTGCGGACACCATTACTTAGTCGTGCACCGCTGACAGATCCGTCCTCATTAATAACGGCATGGACAATAACTCTATACCATCCTGCCTTCTTAGATGCCTCTGACAACTGAACATGTTCTACTTTGCTTTTCATGATGACACATAATTTGTGTAAACTAAATAAGTATTTCACTAAGAGTAGGATGTATGTGCGTCATATCGTATAACTCAGCAAGCGTAGTGTTCTTGCACATGAGAACGCTTACTTCCTGTACTATATCAGCGGCATGTGCACCATAGGCATGACAGCCAATGATGCGACCACTTGCAGTGTCGGAGAAGAGTTTTAGCATACCTTCTGTCTCCCCCATGGCCATTGCTTTGCCATTGGCACGCCAGAACGACTTCATACACTGGTAATCAATGCCTTGTTCTTTTAATTGCTCTTCAGTAGGTCCTACACACGCTGCCTCAGGTTCTGTAAAGATAGCAGCAGGCATGATGTCAAAGCGAATACCATCCGTCTTTCCAAGGATATGGTTGACGGCTCGTTTTGCCTGCATCTCAGCAGCATGGGCAAGCATTTGTCTGCCATTTACATCGCCGATGGCATAGATGCCCTTGACAGTGGTCTCAAAGTTGTCATTAACAGTGATGCCCTTTCGGTCATCATATTCTATGCCTGCCTTAGCAAAGTCTTCTTGAACACGTGGTTTCCTGCCTGTTGCCATCAGAACGATATCGGCATCAATATCTGCGATATTCTCAACAGCAGTCTTCATCTTGAAAGTGATGCCTCGCTTCTCTAATAACTTACGTAAGCGTTTGGCGATATCACTATCCAGGGCAGGAAGACACTCCTTTAGATACTCAATTACCGTCACTTCTGAACCAAAACGTTGGAATACCGAAGCAAACTCCATACCTATAACGCCAGCACCGATAATGGTAAGACGCTTAGGAAGGGCTTCAAGGTTCAGAAGACCTGTAGAATCAACAACTCTTGCATCGTCGCAACCTGTTATGGGCAACCATTTCGTCTCTGAACCCGTAGCGATAATGATGTTCTTTGCTGCAAAGGAGTCACAGCCAACAGAGACGGTATGAGCATCCACGAAAGAGGCTTTGCTGCGAACAAGGGTGATATTAGGATGCGAGAGAATGGTCTCAACACCTTGACGGAGTTGGGGAACCACTGTAGCCATGCGCTCACGGGCCTCAGCAAATGTGGCACTATGTACATAGGTTTTGGTAGGGATACATCCTACATTCAGGCATGTACCTCCTACGTTATCGCCTTCGAAGATAACTACTTTCAGTCCTTGCTGGGCAGCATACTCTGCCGCTTTATAGCCTCCTGGACCTGCACCGATGATAATTAAATCAGTTGTTGTCATAGGGCTATTGGCTATTAGCGGTTAGCAATTGGCGATAAGTGACGACAGGATGCTTGGCAGCCAGTACATCATCTACTCGTCCAATAGGTGTGTTGTGAGGAGCCGACTTCACCAACTCAGGATCAGTCTTCGCTTCCTCTGCAATCTTGCGCATGACAGCAATAAAGCCGTCGATGGTATCCTTCGATTCATTCTCTGTCGGCTCAATCATCAGACTCTCATGGAACAACAATGGGAAATAAATCGTGGGGGCATGATAGCCATAGTCCAACAACCGCTTGGCAACATCCATCGTGGTAACACCTGTCGACTTATCTTTCAAACCGTCGAAAACGAACTCATGTTTGCAGAGTCCGTCTATCGGCAACTCATAGACATCCTTCAAAGCCTCCTTGATATAATTAGCATTCAACGTGGCAAGCGGTCCTACCATCTTAACATTCTCACGCCCTAAAGTAAGGATATAGGCATAGGCACGCATTACCACAGCGAAATTACCACTATTATACGGACTGACGAAAGGCAGGAAAGACTCCAAACCCTTACGTACGCCCACAGGTCCGCTGCCTGGTCCACCGCCACCATGAGGTGTGGAGAAGGTCTTATGCAGATTGATGTGCATCACATCAAAACCCATATCACCAGGGCGGCATGCTCCTAACATAGGGTTAAGGTTTGCACCATCGTAATACATCAGTCCACCACAATCGTGAATCATCTTTGCAATCTTGGGAATATCGCACTCGAAGAGTCCAAGGGTATTTGGATTAGTCATCATCATGGCGGCGATATGAGGACCTTCAAGAGATACTAGACGCTCTAGATCAAAGAGATCAACCAAGCCATCGGCTGTCGACTTCACTTCTAAGATTTCCAAACCACAGACGGCAGCAGAGGCAGGATTGGTGCCATGAGCCGAATCTGGGACGATGACTTTTGTACGTGCCTCATCACCTTTTGATTCATGATAGCCACGAATAACCATCAAGCCCGTCAACTCACCATGAGCACCTGCAAAGGGTTTAAGGGTAAACTCTGCAAGTCCTGTCAGTTCGCACAAAGCACGCTTCAGCAGTGTGCATATCGCCATAGCTCCTCGTGTTGTCTCGGCAGGCTGCAAAGGATGCAGATTAGTGAATTGTGGCAGTGCCGCCATTTCTTCATTAATCTTAGGATTATATTTCATCGTACACGAACCCAAAGGATAAAATCCATTATCTACGCCAAAGTTATTAGCAGAAAGATTCGTATAGTGACGAACCACTGTCATCTCATCACATTCTGGCAGTTGAGCATCCTCTGCACGTCGAAACGTCTGAGGAATCTCATATTCGCCGAAACGGTTCTTAGGTAGGCTGTAGCCCTTCCTTCCTTTCTTCGAGAGTTCGAAAACCAGGTTTCCATATAATCGATTATTCATAGGACTACCAACTTTACTAGATTATCAATTTCCTCCTTGGTGCGCTTCTCGGTGACAGCAAAGATAAAGCCGTCCTCATAACGGACGCCACCCAAGAAACCATTCTCAATAAAACGATTATAGAGCGCATCAGCATCACCATCGTACTTCACATAGAACTCGTTAAAGAACGGTTGATTATAAACCAAATGAAACTTACCTGTCTTCAACAGTTCATCATAAAGATAATGAGCACCAGCATACGATAAGTTGGCAACTTCCTTGAGTCCTTCCTTGCCCATCAATGACAGGTAAACTGTCACCCATAATGCCATCAATGACTGATTAGAACAAATATTGGAAGTAGCCTTCTGGCGTCGGATGTGCTGTTCACGAGCCTGTAATGTCAATACGAAGGCACGTTGGTCACGATTATCCTTTGTCATACCAACAATGCGTCCAGGCATCTTACGGATGAGTTTCTCTGTGCAGCACATATAGCCTACATACGGACCACCAAACTGCATGGGGATACCCAACGACTGTCCATCACCAACTGCAATGTCTGCTCCCCATTCGTTAGGTGTCCTGAGAACGGCAAGGTCGGCAGCCACGCTATTCATCATAAAGAGTCCTTTCTGCTCATGAATAGCATCGGCAAAACCGCTATAGTCCTCCATGATACCATAGTAGTTAGGTTGTTGCACCATCACGCCAGCAATCTCACCTTGATGTTGGGAGAGTAGTTCGTGTAGGTCTTGTAGGTCAGTGACACCCTCTTTCTGATGAATCATCTCTATCTCGATACCATGAAAATGAGCGTAGGTCTGTATCACTTTCAACGTTTTCGGGTCAATAGTTTCACTAATAAGCACAGTATTCTGTTTCTTGCCTGCTGCCACTGCCATCATTACAGCCTCAGCAGCAGCCGTCGAACCATCGTACATAGAAGCATTTGAGACATCCATGCCCGTCAGTTCTGCCATCATCGACTGATATTCAAAGATATAATGCAGCGTACCTTGTGATATCTCCGCCTGATAAGGTGTATAACTCGTCAGAAACTCTGAACGGCTAAGCAGGTTAGGGATGACGGCAGGCGTATAATGGTCATAGACACCTGCACCTGCAAAGCACACGAGTTGTTCGTTCTGAGTGCCTAACTGCTCAAACAATTGACGCACTTCCAATTCGCTCATCTGTTCCGGCAACTGATAGTCGCCACGGAAACGAATCTCGTCAGGCACTTCCGCATAGAGGTCGTCAAGACTCTTTATCCCGACTTTCTCCATCATCGCCTGAAGGTCTGCGTCTGTATGGGGGAAATACTTATAGGTCATATATGGGGTTAATGGGTCTTATGGGGTTAATGGGCGATTACTTCTCGCAGAAAGCAGCGTAAGCTTTTGCATCCATCAGGTTATCGAGTTCTGACTTGTCACTCATCTCCACCTTGATAATCCAATTAGCGAATGCATCTTGGTTGACTAACTCAGGCTGGTCATCTAAAGCGTCATTCACTTCTACGACAGTACCGCTTACGGGAGAAATCAGATCACTTGCCGCTTTCACGCTCTCTACGGCACCAAACTCCTCACCTGCAGTGACTTCATCGTCTACTTCCGGCAGGTCAACATACACCACATTACCTAAAGCATTTTGTGCATAGTCAGTAATGCCGATGAAACCATAATTACCTTCTACTCTTACGTACTCATGTGACTCACTATAAAAGAGTCCTTCAATTACTTTTGCCATAATATTTATTTTTTATAGTTTTTATTATAGAATTGCTTTTTGACCACCTTGCCGGGGAAAACTTTCTTGCGGATCTGTATCTGCAAATCAGTATCCAGTTTGGCATATTGAGCATCTATCAATGCCATGCAGACACTCTTATCTGTCGATATCGTATGATAGCCAGTGGTTACCTCACCGATGGGTTCGCCTTCCATATTCAGTACAGCATAACCATGACGAGGTATCGCCTTGTCGTTGAGTTCGATGCCGACGAGTTTCTTGGGTGCACCTTCTGCCTTTTGCTTAGCGAGAGCCTCCTTGCCGATAAACTCCTCCTTGTCGAGTTTGACAAAGATACCCAGTCCTGCCATAATGGGGGTGATATCCTCGGATAACTCGTCACCATAAAGGGGAAGTCCCACCTCGAAACGCAGGGTATCACGACAACCCAGTCCACAAGGTTTTACACCTGCAGCAATGAGTTTATCCCAACACTCATTGATGTATTCCGCTGAGGCATAGATTTCGAAGCCGTCTTCGCCTGTGTAGCCAGTGCGGGAAATGAGGATGGGGTTAGTGGGATTAGTGGGTTTAATGGGCGTATGGGATTTGAAAGTGTAGAACACCAGTTCCTTGCAGGGGATGCCCAACACTTCTTCCATCACTTGTTCTGCCTCAGGACCCTGTATGGCCAATTCACCATACTGGTCACTTTGATGTTCCAACGTGACATCGAAACCCTTCGCTTGCTGTTGTATCCATGCCCAATCCTTATCAATATTAGAGGCATTGATGACGAGGAAGAAACGGTCGTCAGCCATTTTATAGACAAGTAAGTCATCTACCACACCACCATGCTCATAACACATCATGCCATAAAGGATTTTCCCATTAGGGATGCCTCTGACATCATTGGTAAAGATATGGTTGACATAACGCTCAGCATCCTTACCAGAGACAAGGACCTCGCCCATATGACTCACATCGAACACACCACAATGCTGGCGCACAGCCTGATGTTCATCTACAATATTTGTATATTGGATTGGCATATCGAAGCCACCAAAAGGAGATATCAAAGCTCCAAGTGCGACATGTTTGTCATAGAGACAGGTCTTTTTGTTTTCCATATATATTTATTCAGTTAGTAAATCTACAAAATCAACTTTCATGAGATTCATGATGATATCATCAATACGGTCAGGCAGAATGTGATTAATGGCCCTTGCTTCTAAAGGTACGTCCTTCAGTTTGTCAAGCAATCCTTTGTCAAGGTCACCAATCAGGAAGTAATCGCCCATCAGATTAACACTCTTGATGATGCCATTCTTCACCTCTATACGAGCCTCAAACTCACCTACTCCCTCTATACGACGTTTCTTAATGATAGTATAACGTGGATTCTTTCCATAAATGAACTCGTCGGAGAGGTATTCCTGTTCTATCTTCTCGATTTGTCGAATATCCTCCTCGCTAAGCATGTAATCCTCCTCGCAGAGTTGTTTGTGCACGAAATCCTTGAATTTTGGCAGGCTGAGATCGATGTGGTTCTTCAAGAAGTCCACACGTTGATGGATGCTCTTCACTCCCTTCGACATCAGTTTCGTGTCAGGAGGTGTGATGGCACCTGCCATGTTCAGCATGTCTGTATCATAGAGCATGGTTCCGTGTACGATACTATGACCAGGAATCTTATAGAACGCATTGCCTGACACCTTACGATTGCCTATCATCACGTCGTTACGTCCTGAAGGAGATGCATCAACACCCAGTTTCTGAAGCATCAGCACTATCATGTTGATATATCGATTGAAAGTGAAGCCCACCTGTTCCTCACTGGTAATATAGGAGAACATAACATTGTTCATATCGGCATACACACAGCCGCCCCCACTCTTTCGACGATAGGTTTGAATATGATGCTTGCGACAAAAGTCGAGATTGACCTCGTTCTCAATCAGTTGGTTGCGCCCGAAAATGACGCTAGGCTCTACCTGCCACATAAAGAAACAGTCAGCCGCCTTCACGTTTCTCGCCACATATTCCTCCATGGCAAGATAGAAGGACAGTCGTCTTACTTGATTATCAGGGAGCGCTATATAAACCATACTTACAACGTAATAACAGGATTATTTTTTATCATAGGCATGTAAGGGATAGTCGATGGTGAAATGAAGTCCACGGCATTCCTTGCGTTCCAGCGCCCAACGGGTAATCAGATAACCCACGTTAATCATATTACGGAGTTCACAGATGTCACGACTTGCCTTCACGCGCTTGAACAATCGCTCCGTCTCCTCATAAAGCATGTCGAGACGATCCCATGCACGATGCAGACGGAGGTCACTGCGCACGATACCCACATAGTTAGACATAATCTGTGCCACTTCCTTGACAGACTGTGTAATCAGCACCTTCTCCTCGTTAGTCATGGTACCCTCGTCGTTCCATTTCGGAACCTCTGTATTATAATCGTACTCATCAACATGTTGCAGAGAATGCTTCGCAGCAGCATCGGCATAGACCACAGCTTCGATGAGTGAGTTAGAAGCAAGACGATTACCTCCGTGCAGACCTGTACAGGAACATTCTCCAAGAGCATAGAGTCTTTCTATGCTCGACTGTCCGTTGAGGTCTACCTTGATACCGCCACACATATAGTGAGCAGCAGGACGTACAGGTATATAGTCGGTAGTGATATCAATACCCATTGACAGACATTTCTGATAGATATTCGGGAAATGATGACGTGTCTCTTCCGGGTCTTTGTGAGTGACATCTAGACAAACATGATCAATACCATGTATCTTCATTTCCTTGTCAATGGCACGAGCCACAATATCACGGGGAGCTAACGACAGCCGCTCGTCGTATTTCTCCATAAACGTTTCTCCATTAGGCAGTTTCAAGATACCACCATAGCCACGCATTGCTTCCGTAATGAGATAAGCAGGATGCGTCTCGTTCGGATTATGCAAGACGGTGGGATGGAACTGCACGAATTCCATATCCGCCACTGTACCTTTGGCACGATAGACCATAGCAATACCATCACCTGTAGCAATGACAGGATTCGAAGTGGTAAGATAGACAGCACCGCATCCACCTGTACACATCACTGTCATCTTGGCAAGATAGGTATCTACTTTATGAGTTTCGGGATTCAAAACATAGGAACCATAGCATTGTATATGAGGTGAGCGACGTGTCACACGCACGCCTAAATGGTGCTGTGTAATAATCTCAACGGCGAAATGATTCTCTTTGATATCAATATTAGGATGGTTACGCACAGCCTCCATGAGTCCACGCTGTATCTCTGCTCCTGTGTCATCGGCATGGTGAAGAATGCGGAATTCAGAGTGACCGCCCTCACGGTGCAAGTCAAAAGTTCCGTCTTCTTTCTTGTCGAAGTTCACACCCCAGTTCACAAGTTCCTGAATCTGCTCAGGAGCATTACGCACCACCTGCTCCACTGCCTTACGATCGGAGATATAGTCACCTGCGATAATCGTGTCGGCAATATGCTTATCAAAAGTGTCGAGTTTCATATTCGTCACACTTGCCACACCGCCTTGTGCAAACGATGTATTTGCCTCATCAAGCGATGTTTTGCAAATCATACATACCTTGCCTTTGTTGGCACGTGCCACTTTCAAAGCGTAACTCATGCCTGCAACACCTGCTCCTATAACCAGAAAATCATATTTGTATACCATATTAGTAGTAAATTATGCTGCAAAGATAATAAAAAGTTTAGAGAGTAGAGAGTAGAGTTTAGAGTTTTTTTTCGTAACTTTGCACGTAATTATGAAAAGACTGAAGATTTTATTCCTATTGATAGTGGTTTCCGTCGGCATGATAGCACAGACGGAAGAGCCCGATACCTTCTGTGTGGACACCATGGAAGTTGCTTTACCATGGCCGCAGAATGTGCAGTATAGACTTGATTCACTGATGCAGTCAAAGCTATTAGAGACCTCAATGGTCGGCATGATTGTTTATGACCTGACTGCCGACTCTGTTTTATATAAAGTAAATGAGCGACAGGCTATGCGCCCTGCCTCCACGATGAAACTTGTCACCGCCATCTCAGCACTTGACCGTCTCGGCGGTTCCTATCAATTCCGCACACAACTTTATTATACAGGCAACATAGAAGATCATACTCTGAACGGCGACCTCTATTGCGTGGGAGGTTTTGACCCTGCCTTTAACAGCGACGACATGAAAGCTTTCGTAGAGATGAAGGATGCTGATTTGTTGGGCGAGGGATGGTGCTGGGACGATGACAATCCGAAACTGTCGCCTCTTTCCCTCGGTCGTGACATCGCCTTCTTAGATTGCTTTGTCAATGAACTTTCCGAGAATGGTATCGTACTTGACCATATAAGGCTCTCTGACGGTAATCTGCCCAATGATGCGTATATCATCTGCAGCCGCTTCCATAGCATGGATCAGATACTACAACGTATGATGAAGAACAGTGATAACTTTTATGCGGAAGCCATGTTCTACCAAATCGGTGTTGCCACAGGGCATCGTCCTGCAAGGGCGAAAGATGCCGCCAGTGTCGTCAAACAACTCATCCAGAAAGTGGGCAATGGGAAGAATCCCTATCGTATCGCTGACGGTAGTGGATTGTCTTTATATAACTATGTGACAGCAGAATTGGAGATGCGTCTGCTACGCTACGCCTATCATAACTCAAACATCTATATGCACTTACTGCCCTCCCTGCCCATCGCAGGTCGTGACGGTACATTGAAAACACGCATGAAGGGTACCTTCGCCGAAGAGAATGTGAGGGCAAAGACAGGTACGGTGACTGGTGTGTCGGCATTGGCAGGCTACTGCACGTCGGCAAACGGTCATCAACTCTGTTTCTCAATC
>CADCEW010000044.1 GCA_902800585.1 uncultured Prevotellaceae bacterium | reverse complement strand
AAAGAATGCAATGACAGGATCTCCTTCATTAGGTTTTAATAACTCCGCAACCACCTCTGCCTTACGGATGCTGTCTATCATCTGGTCATAATCCGCTGCATTCTTCCTGTTTCCACAAGAATACGAAAGCAGTACGACTGCTATCAGGGACAATATTATCGTTAATTTTCTCATAACGACTACAAAGTTATGAAAAAATGAGTGAAATGCCAAATTTTTTCGTATTTTTGCACGCAATGAGACGAATAACTGTCATATTCTTCCTGTTCTCAGTCATCGCGCAGGCGGGTAACAAAATATACTCTCCTACCATCAAGACACTGACTACCATCGTGAATAGCGACTGGCAGAACCGTCCTGTGATAGAGTTAGGAAGTTCAGATATTCTCACAATTGAATTTGATGAACTGTCACATGATGCCCACCGATATATTTACCATCTTACAAGATGTGAGGCAGACTGGTCTGAGTCGACAGAAGTCTTTGACAGCGATTGGTTGGAAGGGTTTAACGACTACCCCATCGATGATTACGAAAACTCTTTGAATACAACTGTCAGTTATACCCATTATAAGTTTCACATCCCCAACAGACAATGCAGGATACTGATGAGTGGAAATTACCGTCTGAGTATCTATGATGAAGATGCAGGTCATGAAAAAGTGCTGGATGCCGAGTTTTATGTTGTTAAGCCATTAATGAAGATACAGTTAGGAATGACTACCAACACAGATATTGATGTAAACAAGAGTCATCAACAGATTTCCATGGCTATTAACTACGACGATATCCATGTAACTCGTCCCGATGAGGAGTTATATACGGTGGTGATGCAGAATTGGAACGAGAAAACAGCACGCATCAACCCTCAACCATCATATATCCAACAGAGAAGTCTCCAATGGGAGCATCATCGTGAACTTATCTTCGATGCTGGCAACGAGTATCATAAATTCGAAGTCCTTGATGTCAGTCATCCTACGATGGGTATCGAACGAATCATCTGGGATGGGAATCGCTATCTGGCATATCCCTTTGCCACTTCCTTGCGACGTAATTACCTGACAGACGAGTCTGCTAATGGTGCTTTTCTGATTCGCAACAGTAATCGTTCGGAGATTAATTACACCTGCGACTATGTTTGGGTCAACTACACGTTAGAATCCAATTATTGTGGAGATATTTATATTGATGGTCAATGGACCAATAATGCCGAGGATACTGCCTACAAAATGTTTTATGATGCAGGAAGTAGTTGCTATAGAGCCCAAATCATGCAGAAACAAGGCTATTACTCGTACCATTATATAACCCAAGAAGGAAAGACGGCTCCAACAGAAGGTAATTTCTACCAGACACGCAACACTTACCAAGTTTTGGTGTATTATAAAGGATTAGGAGATCGTACGTGGCAATTGGTTGGCTTTCGTGGATTAAGCACACGACAATTCTTTAAATAACACAAAAAAAGAGTCCTCTTTGCTAAAAAGAGAACTCTTTATGATGTCGAGGTGACAGGACTCGAACCTGCGACAGCCTGGTCCCAAACCAGGAACGCTACCAACTGCGCTACACCTCGTTCCATTTTTTGCGGGTGCAAAGGTACGTCTTTTTTACGACCCCTGCAAATTTTTCCGCAATTTATTTCTACTTAATGATTCCTTGCTCTACGAAAATCTTTTTTAAGGCCTTCACTGAACGGTCAACCTGCTCTTCTGTATGGGTCGCCATCAATGCATAACGTACCAAAGTATCCTGAGGAGCACATGCTGGAGGAATGACGGGGTTGATAAACACACCAGCCTTAAAAGCCAATGCTGTCACAAGGAATGTCTTATCTACATCACGCACATAAAGCGGAATAATAGGACTCTCCGTATCGCCAATCTCAAAGCCCTCCTCACGGAAACGCTTCAAAGCATACTTTGTAACCTTCCACAATGCCTCGATACGCTCAGGCTCTTTCTGAATAATATGCAAGGCCTCCATTGCAGCGGCTGTAGCAGCAGGAGTATTGGATGCGGAGAAGATATAAGTACGACAAGTATGACGCAGGAAATTGATAGTATCCCAGTCGGAAGCAATAAAACCACCGATAGAGGCCAAAGACTTCGAGAAAGTACCCATGATCAAGTCTACCTCATCTGTTAGTCCAAAGTGGTCACAGACACCACGTCCCTGTTTTCCGAAAACACCAATTCCATGAGCCTCATCAACCATGATAGAGCAGTTATACTTATGCTTCAACTCTACAATCTCTGGCAGTTTGGCAAGGTCACCTTCCATGGAGAATACACCATCTACGACAATCAGTTTGATAGCCTCCTGAGGCAGTTTCTGAAGCACACGCTCCAAATCCTCCATGTCATTGTGTTTATAATGTAATTGCTTGGCAAACGAAAGACGACGACCGTCTACAATACTCGCGTGGTCACGGTCATCACAGATGATATAATCGTCTTTTCCTACTACCATCGCAAGCACGCCCTGATTCACAGAGAATCCCGTGGAGAAGCAAAGGCAGTCATCCTTACCAATATACTCAGCTATTTCCTTTTCTAACTGTACGTGAAGGTCCAGAGTACCATTTAGGAAACGGCTTCCTGCACATCCTGATCCGTACTTGTCTAATGCGGCTTTTGCTGCATCGATGATACGCTGGTCACCTGTCAATCCTGTATAAGCGTTCGATCCGAACATCAGCACCTTGTGACCGCCCATCTCTACTTCTGTGCCTTGTTTTCCTTCAATAGCACGGAAATACGGATACACATCAGCTTCCATAAACTTCTGCGGTTCACGATAGTGCTTGTATTTTTCTTGCAACTGTCCCATTCCAATAAGGTGTTGTTTCGTTTTATTTTTATTTTCAGGCTGCAAAGTTACACAATTTTTATCAAATCGTGCACATTTTAGGAGATAATTCGTAAAATTATTGAAATTTATTTCAAATATCCCCATTTATTTCCCTCGAATTTCTTATTTTTGCAACAGATTATGAAAAAGAATATCCACATAACATTCATCATAAATCCTATATCCGGCAATCAAGACAAGGATGATATTCCTAAAATGATTGAAGAGGAAATCGACAGCAAACGCTTCGATGTGGATATTCGTATGACAGACCATAAAGGGCATGCTGCAGAGATCGCCAAAGAATGTGCAACCAAAGGCATTGAGGTTGTTGTTGCAGTAGGAGGTGACGGAACCGTCAACGAGGTTGCTCGTTCGCTGACTCACACACAAACGGCTTTAGGTATTATCCCATGTGGTTCTGGTAATGGTCTTGCACGCCATCTGTGTATTCCCATGAATATCCGCAAGGCGCTGAATATTATCAACCAGTGTCAGATAGAAGCTTTCGATTATGGAGTCATCAATGGTATTCCATTCTTCTGCACATGTGGCATGGGGTTTGATGCATTTATCTCCTTGAAGTTTGCTGAGGCAGGGAAGCGTGGACCTATCACTTATGTGGAAAACGTACTGAAAGAAGGACTGAAATATAAGCCAGAGACCTACGAGGTAGAAGATGATACGGGAGCCAAGAAGTACAAGGCGTTTCTGATAGCTTGTGCCAACGCCTCACAATATGGCAATAATGCCTACATAGCACCAGGAGCTACGATGAAGGACGGGGAGATGGACGTGATTATCATGGAGCCGTTTACAGCACTTGACGCACCACAGATTGCTGCCGACCTATTTATGAAGACACTGGCGAACAACTCGAAAATCAAGACCTTCCGAACCAAGACATTGCACATCACACGAAAAGAACCTGGGGCCATTCACTATGACGGAGACCCCATAATGACAGATCAAGATGTGGAAGTACATATTGAGCCTTTGGGAATCCGCATCGTTACCAATCCAGAAGCTATTGAGGACAATGGACAGCCAAATCCTTTGTTGAATGCCTTTAGCGACCTCTTTAATAATATTAATAATGTACGTGAAGACATTGAAAAAGGAAGTCGCCGTATTCAGGTCATCAACAAGTTGATGCTCCGTAAACTCTCGAAGTTATAAACTCTATGCAGATCATTCTTGTCATCATTATTTTTTCTTTATCAGTAGGATATGCGGCATGGCGAATCTATCGAAGACTCACTACCCCATCCGACTCTTGTGATGGTTGCTGTGATTGTTGTGAGAAGAAAAAAAACGGGCAAAAAGTTTGTCAATTCCAAAAAAAGCATTAATTTTGCATCCGCTAAGACGACAAGGTGCCTTGGATGAGTGGCTTAGTCAACGGTCTGCAAAACCGTCTACGGCGGTTCGAATCCGCCAGGCACCTCTTAGGGAAAAGCAATCGGGAGGCTTAAAAGTCTCCCGATTTTTCTTGTACTATACGTTCTTTAATTGCTTACTTCCTTGTTATTTCTTTATCACTTTCTTGCCCTTATAGATGATGATACCTTTGAAGTTATTCCCTACAGGCTGTCCAAGCGTGTTATAGTAATGGTCGTCCATCATGACAGGACGAGGATTATTCACCTCTACCCCATTGATAGTTGTGGTGCTGATGATTTTCTGCAGTCCTTCCAAAGCATCAATCTTACCAGCGCCAGCTTGTAAAACATTCTTTGAAGGTATCATCTCCACATCCGTTGTGAATTTGTCATTGTAAGAGGTTTCCTTAAGCAGAGCACGTACGTCAGAATAAGTGAGTCTCGGATTTGCCTGTAACCATAGAGCAATAACACCCGTCACATGAGGCGCGGCCATAGATGTTCCTTGAAATACTCCATAGTAATGGTTACGGTCAAACAATGTAGTTTTATCAACCAGATGTCCAACTTTCTCTGGGTCATAATCTCCTTTACGATCAAAAAAACTACCATCATAGATATTATAAGCAGAGATGATTGCAGAACCTGGAGCAATCACGTCTGGATGATTCATACCATTCTCGTCTGTACCCCATGAGGAGAAGTCACATATACCATCCTCTATTTGACACCATTTATTCTTGTAATGTAGGGAGTTTCCAGCCAACGACTGCCACGAAGTTGAAGAGACATAAGCACCTGCGCCGATCACCTCCTCGCCACAGATGTGTACACTAAAGGCACCATTATCACAGCCATCAGTATATTCTGTCAGACCACAGGAGTAGTATCCTGCGGTAGTATCTTCTCTTTTATCAATAGCCCTGAAAGTTTTACCTTCAGTATCTTTCACGAAATATGCCAGTTTCAGGTTTGGTTCCTGGAAGTAGTGGATATCATACAGATAGTATCTTACATAATGCTTCCCATTGACTGGATTTATATCTTTAATTTTATTCAAAGATGTTACAGTCTCTCCATTGTATAGAGAAGTGTATAGTGGTTTCTCTTCAAGTGTATATACCTTCCCTGTTGTCACATCCACTACCTTCACATCTACATCCAGTTCACTACCATCCGTGTTATAGAAGAAATTATTTATATTCCTATATGCGTTAACTTCTGTATCTTCAAAAGTTTCATATATCCCTGTCTCGCCAAGCACCGTTTTCAAGTTATATCCGTCTGTATCGGATGTAGGCATAGTAGTATATATAGCTGTCTGGTGACCACCAGAGTTACCTGCTGAGAATACACAGATATTACCCTCCTTGTTGCCATTAGTCTTATAATATTCTTTCAGACCCATTAATACCGCCGATCCAGTACCATCGTGGAAACCTAAGACATTACCGATACTGCAGTTAATCACGCAAGGCTTATTCTGGCTCTTGGCATAGTCAAAGAAATTCTTGATTGCCTGAATAATGTTAGATTCATATATATTATTACTCATTCCACACAATAATAAGTCAGCCTCAGGTGCCATTCCCTGTTTATCCAATCCTTCGACGATGCTTCCTGCTGCTATTGCTGCCACGTGTGTGCCATGCGTCTCATACAATCTGTCACTGGTAAGTTCGGCAATCTCATTGGCATCAGTAGTATTTGTTGTCAGATCTTCATTTCCAAATATCATCGCCATCTTTACACGTGATGTACCATCTGCATTGCGGAAGGCGGCATGGTTAAAGTCAATACCCGTGTCTATAATTCCTACCATGACACCCTTGCCAGTATATGCCTGTGGCAGTTTGTTTGCAATAGCCTTTTCCTGCGTTGCCACCTCTGAGACCTTACTCTTGATTCTGGCGTTATTATTCATGAGTTGATTCATCTGGTCGGCACTGACACTGACGATCTCATCCATATCGTTAAGGGCGAGCAGACTCTCAGCAGGAACACGCAGGATGAGCATTCTGCCTATCTGGTCAACGATAGTGATGCCCAACTGCTGCATCCGGTCTGTAGGGCACTCACTCCCTTCTTCCAGCATGGCAATAGCACTAAGACTCCTCACTGTACAGTCGCTGTCAAAGCTCACATTGATTTGATGCTTCACGGCAACCGTATCAATTTTCTGTGTGAGAGACGTACCTATTGTCCTCTTCGAATTGTTAGAGACGGACAATAAATTGATTAGGCTCGCATCTATCTTCTGTGCTGTCAAACTGCTAACGGCAAGAAACAATATGACAATAATACTGAGTGTTCTTTTCATCTTTTTTATTGTTTTTCATCAGTGCAAAGATACGAAGTTTCTTTTACATCCCAAATATTTCGGCTCTTTTTTCATTGTCGATAAAAACTAAGGACCTAAAAGAACTCCCAGTGTGAGGATAGTTTAGAGGGCGTTACAAATAATAACAGACTGTTATGAAATGAGTAAAAAAAATGAGAAAAATAAATAGATATTCAAATAGATTTTGTAATTTTGCACGAAATTTTAAAAAGTAACAGACACATAAACACGTACACGTATGGTAAAAATTTCAAAAGAAGCCGCCCTCGAATATCACGAGGCTGGTCGTCCTGGTAAAATTGAAGTAAAGCCGACCAAGGCATATCGCACACAAACAGACTTATCTCTCGCCTACTCTCCTGGCGTTGCTTATCCTTGTTTAGAGATTCAACAGAATCCCGATGATGCTTATAAATATACTGATAAAGGTAATCTCGTTGCCGTAATCTCCAATGGTACTGCCGTCCTCGGCTTGGGCGATATCGGTGCCATGAGCGGTAAGCCCGTCATGGAAGGAAAGGGACTATTGTTCAAGATATATGGTGGTATCGATGTCTTCGATATTGAGGTCAACGAGAAAGACCCGGAGAAGTTCTGTGAGGCAGTAGAAAGAATCGCCCCCACCTTCGGAGGTATCAACCTCGAGGATATTAAGGCTCCTGAGTGCTTCTATATAGAGGAGCGTCTGAAGAAAAGCCTAGACATCCCTGTGATGCACGATGACCAGCATGGAACTGCCATCATCTCGGCAGCAGGTCTGAAGAATGCTTTGGAGGTTATTGGCAAGGATATCAAGAAAGTTAAGATTGTTGTCAATGGTGCTGGTGCCGCTGCTATCTCATGTACCAAACTCTATATGGCTATCGGTGCCCAGAAAGAGAATATTGTCATGCTCGATTCAAAGGGTGTTATCAGTGTTACCCGTCAGGATCTGAACGAACAGAAGAAGTTCTTCGCTACTGAGCGTACGGATATCCACACCTTAGAGGAGGCTGTCAACGGAGCTGATGTCTTCGTAGGTCTCTCAAAAGGTAATGTGCTCTCCAAGGAGATGGTGAAGACGATGGCAAAAGACCCTGTCATCTTCGCCCTCGCCAACCCTGTTCCTGAGATTTCTTATGAGGATGCTATGGAGGCACGTCCTGACACGTTGATGTCTACTGGTCGTACTGACTATCCTAACCAAATCAATAACGTCATTGGCTTCCCTTATATCTTCCGTGGAGCTTTGGATGTTCATGCCACAGCTATCAACGAAGAAATGAAACTGGCTGCTGTCTATGCCATTGCCGATCTTGCCAAGCAACCTGTTCCTGATGTGGTAAACGATGTCTATAAAGTCAACAACTTGAAATTCGGACGTGATTATTTCATCCCAAAACCCGTTGACCCACGTCTTATCTCTGAGGTCAGCGCCGCTGTTGCGAAAGCTGCCATTGATAGTGGTGTTGCTCGTAAGAATATCGAGGATTGGGACGAGTATAAGAACTCACTGAGCGTCTTGCTGGGACAGGAAACGAAACTGACGCAGAAGCTCTATGCCACTGCCGCTGCCCATCCACAGCGTGTTGTCTTCGCTGAAGCTGTCCATCCTACTATGCTGAAGGCAGCCGTACAGGCTAAAGCAGAAGGTATCTGTCAACCAATCTTGCTGGGTAATGACGAGTTTATCGGTAAGTTGGCTGACTCGCTCGATCTGAATTTGGAAGGCATCGAGATTGTCAACCTGCGTCATCCTTCTGAGCAGGAGCGTCGTGAGCGTTACGCCCGCATCCTCACCGAGAAGCGCCAGCGTGACGGTTATACGTTCCAAGAGGCAAATGATAAGATGTTCGAACGTAACTACTTTGGTATGATGATGGTAGAGACGGGTGATGCAGATGCCTTTATCACAGGTCTTTACACCAAATACTCTAACACGATTAAGGTTGCCAAGGAGGTCATCGGTATTCGTCCTGAATACCAGCATTTCGGTGCCATGCACATCATCAACTCCCAGAAAGGTACGTTCTATCTCGCCGATACGATGGTCAATGAGAATCCTGATACAGAGGCTTTGGTAGACCTTGCCAAACTTGCAGCCACAAGTGTACGTTTCTTTAACGAGAAACCTGTAGTCTCCATGATTTCCCACTCTAACTTCGGAAGTTCCACTACACAGGGAGCACTGAAGGTACGTCGTGCTACAGAGATTATGCAGGAGCAATATCCTGATCTTGCCATCGATGGTGAGTTGCAGTTAGGCTTTGCTCTCGACCGTGAACTGCGTGATGAGCAATATCCGTTTACTCGTCTGTTTGGCAAAGATGCGAATACTTTCGTATTCCCCAACCTGACCTCTGCACGCTCTTCTTATAAGATGTTGCAGATGCTCGATGCAGATGTCGAGATTATCGGTCCGATTCAGATGGGATTGAACAAGCCCATCCACTTCATCGACTTTGGTGCAAGTGTCCGTGATGTCGTCAATATCGTGGCTATCGCTACCATTGATGCTTACGTCGATAAGATCAAGACACGCATCACTGCGAATCAGCAATAAGAACTTCCGTAACGTAGGCCCGAATGGCACCTAAACCGTCATTCTTGGGCCACGCATTGGAGCCTCCCGAACTGATGCTCTCCCCGTCAGAGAATCTCGCGTAGAAGTCCCACATATAACCGTCCCGTACGTCGAAGTATGGGAGGTAGCGCTCCTTATACTTATACATCTTGTACAACTTGATGATGTCCTGTATATGCGAAAGTACCTTCGCATCGACCTTCTTCTCAATGATTTCGCCATAGTTCTCCTTCATCGCCTTCAGCACGACGGTGCCATCGTTCTGGCGCTCCACCAGATAATAATACTGATATCCTGCCGCTGTTCCACTCACATGATATTCCACACTGATGAGTTCACCTTTAGGCATCCTTGAGAAGATTCCCTCTACAGACACCGATCCTAACCATCCACTAATAAAACTAATTAACATCCAAGCCATCATATTCAAAGTTTTAAAGGTTATTACTTCTTTTTATAAGCATATATTATTCTAAAATAAAGAACAGAAGACACACTAACAAAACCATGATAACCTCTGCAATACGGTTGATACGAATAGCCTTTCGCATATCAGTATTAGTTAAAAGGCGGTCATTGGTGCCAATATAGGGTTTGTCCACAACTTCTCCAAAATACTCATGAGGACCGCCGAAACGACAGTTGAGGATGGCGGCAAGGGCTGCCTCAGGATATCCACTGTTGGGCGAGGCATGGTTTCGTCCATTATGCCATACGAAACGATTATTGGCTATGAGCTTCTTGCCATTGGCTAACAACATCAGTAAGGCGGTGAGACGGGCAGGAATATAGTTGGCAATATCATCGATATGTGCCGCCCAACAACCGAAATCCTTATATCGCACTGTCTTGTAGCCTATCATCGAATCGAGGGTATTCACCATCTTATATGCCATCATGCCGGGCACACCCAAGAGAGCAAGCCAGAACAAAGGAGCTATCACACCGTCGTTCAGATTCTCGGCAAGGGTCTCCAACGCAGCAGTTCGTACCTCTTGGGCACTGAGTTTTAAAGTGTCACGTCCCACAATTCGTGCTACTTGTCTTCTACCCTCTTCTAATGACGAATCAAGGGCAAGAAACACTGCCTTTACCTCGCGTATCAAGGTTGTACCAGCAAGGCAGAAGAAAATAAGAAAAGCCGAAAGGAGTGTGGAGAATTCAATAGTGAAAACTGAAAATTGAAAACTGAAAGACGAGATATATAAGAGTAGCCATGTGGCGATATAGACGAGGGTTATCAGTAGGATAGACATGACAGCACCTTTTACCTTGCGTCCCATGCCACGATTCAACCAATGTTCACCATGAGCAATTACCTTTCCATAACCCACAACAGGATGGGGCAACCACGCAGGGTCACCAAACAACAAGTCAAGTAGCCATCCTATGATAAGTGAGTTCAATGGAGAATGAAGAATGAAGATTAAACATTAAGTAGAATCTGTACAATACGCTCTGCAGAACGACCGTCCCAGCGATCAGGCAGCGAGCCCGTCCTCCATTGACCTGATATCATCTCTTGCAAGGCTGTGCGCAACTGGTCGGCATCCTCTCCTACCAGTACGTTAGTACCCTGTTTGACAGTCTCTATATGCTCGGTATAACTATTGAGTGTAATACATGGCACATGATTAAATGTTGCTTCCTCTGCAACATTACCCGAATCGGTGATGATACCCATTGCATGAGAGGTGAGATAACCAAACTCAAGATAAGGAAGGGAGTCCAGAACCATGAACTGCGAACCACGAACTATGAACTGCGAATTGCCGCGCAGGGGGGCTATGACAGGAATGTTGCCTGCAACCTCGCTGATGACAGAGAGCATGCACTGCAAATTCTCCTTGTCGGCAAGGAGTACCTTACGGTTGATAGTGAAAACCAGATATTTCCCGTCTTCTATGCCGTCTAAACAGGTCGGACGCTGCCAACGGTCATGATTAAAACGCAGGGAGTCCATGAGGATATTCCCAACCATATATATCTTATGCATCTCTGCCCCTTCACGGGTAGCAATACTATTTGAACTGGCTCCTGCCGTAAACAACAGATCACTTAGACCATCAATCACCAAGCGATTGATTTCCTTTGGCATATTGATATCAAAAGAACGTGTTCCTGCCACCATGTGAGCCAATCGCAAGCCTCGTTTCTTTGTCACGATAGCCGCTGCCATTGTGGAGGCGAGATCATCCACGACGATAACAGTATCAGTCGCATTATGCTCAAGATATTGCTCGAAAGCAGACATCACCCTACCCGTCAACTCATTCAGGTTCTCACAGTCAACATCCAAGAACACATCAGGACGTGGCATCTGTAAGTCATCAAACAGCGAGTCCTCCAGTGTAGGATCATCCTCTCTGCCTGCATACACCAACCGTTCCTCAATACCTTCTGTATTCTTGATGGCACGGATAATGGGAGCCACCTTCACGAAATTCGGTCGTGCTCCTGTAAAAAGACATATATGCTGCATTTTGAAACTATTCAATTATCACATCCTCTTTCTTGATGAAGATGTAGTCATGACCTGTCTTAAGGACATAGTAGCCGTCATCCAGCAACTCATATTCATCGGCTATGATCGTTCCTTTAGGCACAGTACCGAAAGGAAGGTATTTGGGACCATCATCAGCATAGTTATCGGTATAGAGAGGAGTATAGGCTAACTTGGCAATGAGTTTGGGCTTGCCATTGCCCTCATACCATGACTGATAACCTAAATACTTATTATATACCCATCCTTCGATACTATTATCGACTCTGACCTTACTCCAACGCTCTCCACTTTCGAGTAAGATGCCACGACCCAGTCCATGGAAACATAACGGCAGGGTGCCTAATATTTTGGCTTTACTTGAAGGACGTTCACGGACATTCAGGAATCCATCGTCAGAGGTAGCAAATACGACTGTCAATTCACTTGGTGACACTGTCTTCATTTTAGTCTGTGACCAGAGTGCGCCACAAACAAATAACGTGGCAAATAAAAACATGATTCTTTTCATAACGGTTTGATTTTTATTGATTACTATTAATTTCTTACCCAAAAACGAATCTTAACGACTCATATAACTGTATGATTAAAATGTAGAAGAGAAAAACTGGGGCTGCCCAACGGATACCATATAACAAGGCATCGTAGACATCTTTCAGTGATTGGAAAGTACCTGCTATGACACCATAGACTATACAGGAAACACAGACAGAAAAGGCACAGACAGGTATCAGACTCGCAGAGAACGGAGACGGAAACAAATCACCTGTCGCACTAAGCAGGATTGCATGAGGAGTGACCGTCAACAACAACATCACTCCTATACAAGCCAATAATACTGCCACTCCCATCAATAATGCTCTCTGAGAACGGTAGGAGACGCGAGAAGTCTGAAATATCTTGGTAATGCCACAACGCAGAAAACAACCAATGGCGATGACTGCCAATAACAGACATGACAATAAAGTCGTTGACAACATCATTGAATACTGTCCCATCAGCCAACGAAGTCCTTCACTTGACAACATCGAACGGACGCCACTGGCTGGCTGGGCTGCACTGAGCAACCATGACAATAGCATCAACACGACTTCTGCCAATGCTAAAGAGAGGGCAATATATGGAAGTATCTTCTTCATTCCATATCAGGCATCAGATTATCGATGTCCAGGATACGCAATTCAAATGCACGTACTACCAGACGGGTGGCATTGACACTCTCTCCATTGGGAAAAAGTTTGTGTACCAACTCATTCTGACGCTTCTCCAGACTCTTTACGCCAAAGGGCATGCCACGCAGGTTCGTGATTTGCTCCTTCGTATAGCCCAAAGCCAGATGGCGTAGAAAACGCTCGTCGTACTCATCAATCTCATAGTTGACAAGCGCCTCCTGACGTACTAACTGTGAGGAGACTGCAGACTTGAAACGCTCTACAATCTTCTTTAGAATCGGCTCGTTGAAGACTAACTGTTTGCCTTCCATTACGGCACGTACATCTGCGCGAGTCAGCATCTCACCACTCTTCAGGATAATACCGTCAGCACCTGCATCCAACACGTCAACCCATAACTTCTCGTTCAGAATCTCACCCGTGAAGATTAGCACTTTCACCTCTGGATAAGTCTCTTTGGTATGACGGCAAATCTCCACACCAATAGTGGTAGAGCCTCCCAAGCCGAGGTCGAGTAATACGAGGTCAGGCTGTTGTTGCTTAATGAGTTTCCAATATTCCGTCTCATTGCTTGCCGTACCAATGACTTCCGCTTCAGGGATATCATGACGGACAATACCTTCCGTTCCTTTCAGTTCCAAGGGAACATCCTCTACGATAATCAGTTTAAAGTTTTCCATATCTTGGTAATGTTAGTTTTATATAAGTGACACCATCCGCTACTTCCGCCCAGATACCACATCCTCGGCGATTGGTTGCCTCTCCATGGTCTCGTACAATCTGTCGGCAGAGCAGATAATTGATATGATCCTTCTGAGGAACAAACAAGCGTGCAGCCTCCTCTTCATTCAGATGGAGATCGTCACGACGTATTGTAAAGAGCAGATACTGGGTGTCTTTCGACTCAACTGACACCTCGCCTTTCAACAACTCAAAGAGATAGCGAAGCATATTCTCGTCACCTAATATTATCACGCCATACATAGCAACAGGTTTCAGATGCAATTGAGCCCGTTCCACTTGACGTGTAGCCTGCTCACTGAGAATACCATAAAGTTCACGATAGTAGTCTGCCACTTCATGCATCGACTGAATATCTCCACCATCCGCTAATTGACGGATACGGCTGGGATAATACATAGTCTCGTGTTTCAAGGTTGACAGACAGTTATCAAGGACTGCATTCGCCACATGTAGGTTGTTGTCTTCCAGTTCTGCCTTACGCAATTCATCTTCTGCCAGTTCGAGATTCGTCTGCTGCATACTCTCCCTACGGAACCTGTTGTAGAGGCGATGACGATAGTAAAGCATATAATAGGCAGGAAGGATAAACAACAGGATAAGTATCAGCAATATGACAGCAATACGCTTGTTCGACTGTGACTGCTGCATCATACGACAATAATCTGCAAGGGTGTTGTCTGCTGACAGTTCTTTGAAAAGTTGCGTATAAACTTTATTATTATAAGCGTATAACTCCCACTCATGAAGTGCCAGCGCAGCCACTGCACTCTCGTTACGCATATCAAGAATAATCTGATAGTTCGTCGAGATACTGTCATGCAACCATTGTATCTCCGGTGCTAACAAAGCTGACTCTCCCTGACGATGCATCAGCAGACGACCATGAGGGCACTGTGATAAATAATGGTTATTCAAGTATTTTCTGCAAGAGTCTGCAAACTCCAATGTACGAGCATAATTGCCGTTGACATTAGAGAAATAGGCAGAATCAGCATATATATGTGCTTGGTCTAAGTTACTATTACCTGTTCGCAGTTGGCCGTTAGCAAATAAGGGTACACTAAAAGTCAATAGCCAGAAACAAATAACCATCAACTTTCCAATAGGCAAACGGAAATAAAAGCGACTACCCTTCCCTTCCTGGCTCTCCGCATCTAACAGACAGACACTGAATATCTGACTAATCTTACGGTATTTCTCGATGATACCCTTACAGTTCATCAAACCAAACCCATGAGAACCCTGTGACTTATCATTGATAGTCTTATGGTCGAAAACATGGACCAGTTCTTCCTTACTCATACCCTTTCCTGTATCCGTCACAGAGAGTTCCACATAGTCGGCAGTCTCCTCTGCAGAGATATCCACCCTGCCCCCTTTCTCTGTAAACTTACGTGCATTGTCGGCAAGCGTGTTCAACATGAAGAGGGTCAATACACGGTCTGCCTTAACAATGGCATTGGTGGGATGAACCTCTAAATCAACTCCCTTCATGTGAAAACTCGTCTTACCCCTTCCTAAGATCTTAAATAATGGCTGAATGGGGAAACTCTCAATATGCAGACTCAGTTCACCCTGTCGCAACTGTATCCATTGTGTCAGTACGTCGTTCTGTTCATTGATGTTATCAGTGAGTTCACGGATATATTCTAATCTTTCAGAGTTCTCTGAGTCCTCGGAGTTCTCAGAGATTTTCTTCACTTCATGGATAATACGGTCTATCAAAGGGGTAATGCCAACCACCAATGACACCTTAGCACGCTGTTCCAAATGGCGACGCTCATTCTTCTCCACACGCAACAGGGCTTCATTGACCTCCTCTGCTTTCTGTTCTAACAAGTCGTCATACTGACTATTTTGTTTCTCACGTTGATGCAGACGATTGAAGAGCCAAAGAAGGAATAGCAACAAAATGATAGCCACCACGACAGCACCTATCATCCAGTTTAGTTGCGTAGCAGTTTGGTCGTACATGGCTGCACGAGCCTCTAGTTCCCTGTCCTGACGCGTCTGCTCCTGCAAGTCGATGTAGATGTTTCGGTTATAGTCACTATTTTGTTTGTCGTTAATAGCGGAATAGGCGACACTCATCTGTTCACGGATACTTGCTACCAAGTCAGGAGCCTGACTGATGTGTTTGTCTTCCAACGCATGATGCAGATGTTCCAGTGCTTGTACATCATCACCCATAACATGATAACAAGAGGCAAGCGTACGATATGCACCTGCTATCTGATAGACATCGCCATAAGCCTTAAATCCCTTCAACGCTTCCCGAGCAAACTCCACATCACCAAAATGATCCGCTAATGCTTCTTGGGCATTCGCCTCAAAATAAGGATAATGATATCGCTGGGAGAGATTCAGACAACGATCTAAACTCTCAACCTCTTCCTGAAAGACCTCATCGGCCGTTCCCTCAGTAATAATACCACCCGCACCAATGTTATAAAGGAAATTCAGATATTGAGCCGTATCACGGTGTATCTCATCCCTGTTGATTTCCATTAAGGCCTGAATGGACTGACGTTCCAGACCTACATAATAATAATAGGTTGAATTGACAATAGCATATTCAGACTCAGCATAGATAAGGCGCAACAGCATACGCTCTGGCAAACTGGCACGCTCCTCATTGATACGTTTATGACACTCATCGGCCCGTTCACGATGTTCATAAAACTCACGGTTCTTGGAACGACGCTGACAAAGGCGCATCTGCTGGACTTCCGCTACGAGAAGTTCTATCTGATTATCTGTCAACGAAACGGCTTCTGTCAGTTGTTTCTCAGCACGGTCATAATCCATTCGTGCCATGCTGACAAAGGCAAGGTTATTCAGGGCCTCCGCGCGTCCGTCGTCATACGACGAAGACAATGCTAATGCCTTATTAGCGTAAATCTCCGTAGAGTCAATATTCCGATAATGACAGGCATAAGAAAGAGAATTCAGCTTGTCCACCGCTGCCTTGTCTGACGGAGAACAAGCCGAGATAAGAATGACTGCGGAGAGATTAAGCGCGAGCCTTAGCCACATAACCGAGTGCCTCCTTACACTTATCGGTTACATACTGCCAGTCACCTTCCTTCACTTTATCAGAGGGGAAGAGTTTAGAGCCCATGCCGACACAATAGACACCAGCTTTGAACCAACTCTTCAGGTTCTCCTCTTCAGGAGCCACACCTCCCGTTACCATAATCTTAGACCATGGCATCGGAGCTTTCAGACCTTTAATCATGTTAGGACCTACCACGTCGCCAGGGAACACCTTTGTCAGGTCGCATCCCATCTCCTGTGCCTTACCGATCTCACTGACGGTCATACAACCCGGACAATATGGTATCAGGCGACGATTGCAAATGGGAGCAATATCGGGATTGAACAAAGGACCCACCACGAAATTGGCACCTAACTGGATATACATGGCAGCCGTAGGCGCATCAACAACAGAACCGATACCTAATGCCAGTTCAGGACACTCCTTGTCTGACCACTTCACCAGTTCGCCAAATACTTCCTGAGCGAAGTCACCACGATTCGTAAACTCAAAGGCACGGACACCGCCTTCATA
>CADCEW010000043.1 GCA_902800585.1 uncultured Prevotellaceae bacterium | reverse complement strand
AAAATGATAAACTATTCGTAATTCTTTGCAGCAGCAAGGAGCATCTGGTGTATCTGTTCGGAAAGAGATTGAGGCTCTAATACTTTCAGACGACTGCCACGAGAGAGAATCTGCCCACAGAAATCAAGAGTTGGACGAAGATAATAGGAAAAGTCTGATGAGTCTTTGTCTTGTCGGATTTCCTCTTGACTATGGTGCATCGGCAAATCACGCAGATAGTTACGCTCAGTTCCATAAGCACGTATCACAATCCTTTGTACTGGAATATCTTCGCCATGTACAACACCAAAACAATCGCTAAAGAACTGTTCTGCACTGAAATCCTCGTCTATTTCAAAAGTGTCGTCTAATATCGTCAGTTCTTGAATGCGGTCAAAGGAGAATACTGCAAACTTCCCACTATCAAAGCGTCCTAATACATACCAGCGACGATGGTAGAGCTTGATGCAATAAGGAGCGATAGAGAACTGTTTCGATTCGGCACTGCTGTATTTTTGATAGACGATACTGATGAGCCTTTTCTTCTTCATTGCCTCAATCGTCTCTTCCAGATAGTCGTCAGAAGAAGGTATCGACTCTAATAGAATACGATTCTGTAAGGACAGGCTCTCACTGATGACATTATTCACGGAAAGCGTTGAAAGCATCCAGTTCTGAATACTTTCCTCATGGAGCACATAGTCATTTCCTATAAAATACTTATATCCGTTCTTGCGATCGCAGTCAATATAAATACCGAAGATATCCTCAATAGCATCTTTATGACGGTTGAAAGTGCTGCGAGCCATTTCCACTCCTCCACTCATTTCTGTCTCAACCCATCGCCCATTAATGTCGTTGAGAGAAATGGCTTTGGCTTTATAAATGGTATTAATAAGCCAGATGTATTCTTTAAATAAGGCAGGAGTAGTCATTATAATAGCAATTAGTAATACTGCAAAGGTACAAAAATAATATGATTTTCTCCTGTTTTTCTCCATTTTCTTTGGTTATTTCCTGATTATTTCCTATTTTTGCCCCATAACACAAATTAAATAGATTTATGATGGAAAAACTAAGGAAACTTTGGATGTCCGCTATCATCCTTTGCAGTGTAATTACAGTTTCTGCTCAAGAAGTCCAAAAAGACAGGAATCGTACGTATCGGATTACGTTGGGTAACGTAGAGTATGCCCATCACAATGAGAAGATGTCGGCAGGTGAAGCCGTTGGTCAAGTGTTATCAGGTGCATTGACAGGAAAAACTTCGATTGAGGCCACTAAGTACGAGGACGATGTGAAGAGTAGCATCATCAAGGGACTTTCTGAAGCCCATCGCTTTCGTTACAATGACGGCTTATTGCAGTTGAAAGACGTTGTGGAGGAGGGGAATGTTGTCGTGAATGCCCTTATCACCAATATCAATGCTGCTTCGAGCAGCGACACATGGAAGGACAAGGACAATAATACGAAGGTAACGACAACGTATACGGGTGAAGTCGATGTGGTGCTCACTATGAAGGATGCTAAGACAGGTGAGGTGATAGACAATGTCTCATTAAACGGTAGAGGTATGGGCTTGTCAACATTCTCCACCTCTGACAAGGCAATCCAAGAAGCCATCAATAGACTCTCAAATAATATAACAGACTGGCTGAACAGAAAAGCCCCATTGCAGGCCAATATCATCGAGGGTACCGCTTCCAAGAAGGACAAACAGAAGGAAGTCTATATTGATATGGGTAGCAGTGAAGGTGCTTTCAATGGACTTCACATGGGTGTCTATGAGATAAAGATGATTGGGGGACATGAGGCAAAATCACAAATAGGCAAGTTGAAGATAGAGGCTGTAGAGGGTGATGATATCAGTCGCTGCAAGGTGCAGAGCGGTGGCAAGGATATTAAGGCTGCTCTTGATGCTGGTCAACAATTGCGGGTAATAAGCATCGACTAAAAGATACAAAGAAAAGCGGCAAGAATATCACTTGCCGCTTTTTGCTTGTCGGGATGAGGCGACTCGAACGCCCGACCCCTACGTCCCGAACGTAGTGCGCTACCAACTGCGCTACATCCCGATCTTTGCAGTCGATTCCGAAAAATCGACTGCAAAGGTAGTATATTAAAATGAGAAATGAGAAATGAGGAAAGAGAAATTTCCTTTTTTAACATTTCGTATGGCTAACGCCTTGCCAGGAATGTCTTGTAGACATCACAGTTGGAGACGAACTGACTTGGCTGGTTGCCATTTTCCTTCTCAAACTTCTCGAGTTCTACCAGTGCCTTGTACTGGACAGTCTCGGGATGTATGATGAAATCATAGGAAGCACTCTCGCTGTTCCATTCCATTGAGAACCAAGGGTTGGGGCTGAGATAGTAATAACAGCAGCCGAAGAGTGCCTTTTCCTTCAACTCCTTGTTCTTGGTCTTGCTGGCTTTCTGGAGCAGTTGCTGAGCAATCTGTCCAAAGTCCGCCTCGTTGACTTCCACGGAGTCTGTACAACTCTTGCTATAGCGAGTAAGGAACCAACAGTCACCGCTATATGATGCCTGCGCATAGCGAATGGCGAGGTCGTAGTAACGCTGATACTGCGCATCTCCCTTCAGCAGAGCAGACTCTTTCTCCATTGCCAGCATCTCCTTGGCGAAATCGAGTTTGTAGTTGCTCTTCAGCTTATGTTTCTCGTTGCTGTACTCCACTTCGTCCTTCAGCCACTGACGCGTAATCCAAGGCTCAACGGTCCACTTACGATTGACGGCATAGACCACCTGCGTCTGCTCAGCCATATAGGAAACAGGAACCTGCTGCAACCAGTCGATGGCTTGCTCCCATTGACAGACACGGATATGCTTGGTACCAATCAGTTCATACATCTGCGTAGGACTAATCTTCATCTGTCCTTTCAGATACTCATCCAGTTCGTTGTCGGAAGGAGACTTTGTGAAAGTGAAGAATTTCTCCAGACGCTCTACCTTCATCGAGTTGAGACGACTTTCAAAGGCATAGTTGTTGGTGACGTTAAGCAGGGCATTGGTAGTGAAGTCACGTCCGGCTTTGTCGTACTTGTCGACAAGTTGTTGGTTGATGGTACGTGTCAGTGCTCCTCTCTTGAAGCCATCGTAAGGTTCTGCGCCGCCATTGATCCATTGCAGTTCGTTGGTCAACCACTTATCGAAAGCATTGTTCAGCGGAGCTACATCCGATTTGATATAGAAATGAATGACGCGTGCACTGGTCTTCGCCCACTCTGAGCCGTCCATATTCAGTGCCTGTTGGATGTCGTCATAACCTTGTTGTTTCTGTCCGAAGAGATATTCAATCCATCCCTGGGCTGCTTTCCACATAGCAGGATTCTTGGTCTTTCCTTCTCTGACTACCTGTCCTGCAAACTGAGCCATCTGCATCGCCTCGTCCTGTTTGATGTCACGAACGAAGAGCTTACCCTCCAAATCTTGGTCAATAGCCTCCTGAGCGTTGTTCACAAAGTCTTGCAGCAAGAAAGGCAATACGCCTGCATTGGGGTTACGAAGGTACTCCTGACGGATGGCAGCGAAAGAACGACGCTTATAGAACTGTGTCATCAGACTGTTATAGTCGCCCATCTCTGCAAAGAGTTCTCCAGCCTCGGCATCCTTGCCTGTCTTATACAAGGCACCTGCATAGATGTTCTTCATCATGTCCTTATAGACAGTCTCGATGAACTGGCTGGCTGTTTTCTCCCAGAATTCAACATTCTCGCGATTCAGTCCGAGTACCATATTACAACGCATATAAAGCAGGGCATGCTGAGAACGTAGTTTCGTCTTGACTTTACTAAGGGCATACGCCTGAATCTCACGGAGTGTCTGGTTGCGCTTGGCAAGTTCCTCTTTGGAAGGATACTTCCAGGAGTCGTCCTTGATACTGGAGCAGACATCGAGGTAGCGCTTCAGGTTCTTGACATAACTGACCATCAAGGCATCGTTTTTCTTCTGTGCTGCCTTGATAATCTCATCGGCATCGAACCAGTAATACTCTTTGTCGATACCGAGATAGGCTTTCCAGTTGTCGCGTGTGATATTGTCAACACGCTGACTGAATTCATCACTTTCGTACAAACGGAACAAGTAGACGTTGTCTGTTCCATACCAGCCACACGCCATCATCGGCAGGCCGAGTACGACAAGCAGGCTAATGAGAATAAATCTTTTCATAGGTTTCTGGTTTATATCTGTTAATATTATCTGTTTCTAAATCATAGGTGAGGATGCAACGCTTCAGTTCTTCACGTTCCTTCTCTACGGCACTCTTCACTTTAAGAATTTCCTCTGCAGTAGCCACATGCTCGATATCCACGCCCTGGATGATACGATGCCAGAGGAAGACAGGATAAGCAGCTGCCAAAGGCAGGTCATAGTCTTCGAGATAGCGCAAATAGGGTGCCACATCACGGATATCGAGGATAGGGTTGCGCTCCATGAACTTCATCGGATGGCCTGTATTATAGAGCATCAATACACCATAATCGACAGGCGGCACCTTCATTGACAACTGATGCAGGCGGATAGTGGTGGAGAGACGCATACCATGTGCTTTGGCCTCTTTCCTCACTTCCTCCAAGAACTGATAGTAGAACATACGACTTCGTGCCGTATAGTCACAGTCTATCTGTATCTCTTTCACTCCCATGATATCGTTCGTCTCGTTCATCTGCACGATGCGGTCGACGAGTTTCTGAGCCAGTCCCTCGGGTTTCTGGTGCATGCAGTTCTCAACGATAAAGACGGTAGGGATCAGTTCTATATGATCAGGCAATGTGTCACTGAATCTGAGCGTGGCATTAGGCATGGGACCTAATGAGTCGTTCATCACCACATCGAAATAGCGGCAATATACCTTACTGATATGATACTGTTTCAAGAAGGCACGTTCCGTAGAGTCGAGTCGCAAGTCCGTGCGCCAATAATAGACAGCGTTCTCTTCCTCCATAGGTGATTGCTTGCCTTGACAGGCAAGTAATAAGAATATGGTTGAGAAGAGCAGCAGTCTTTTAATCATAGCAATTCTGGTAATTGGAAGAGTTTATTACTATTCGAGCCTTTGATGAGAATATATTTGCCGGTTAGCGTTTGGCGGTTAGCGGTTATCGCTTCTTTGACTTCCTCGACATCCTTGAACTTACGGAAGTTACAAGGGATGTTCTGGAACTCCTCACCTACCAACCATACTTCTTCGAAATGGGCATCGGTCAGCATATCGACAACCTTTTGATGCTCCTCCTCAACAACATCGCCCAATTCACCCATCTTTCCGATAATCGCCATCTTATGAGGAACATCCATCAGTTTGAAGTTATCGATGGCAGCCTTCATACTCGTAGGATTGGCGTTATACGCATCCACCACAAGATGGTTATGTTCTGTCACTGTCATCTGACTGCGGTTATTCGAAGGCACATAGTTTTCTAATGCGTGGTTGATTTGCTCAAAAGGTATGTTATTCACATAGCCAATAGTAATGGCAGCCAACATATTATCGAGGTTATAGGCTCCGATGAGATGCGTCTGTACTTCCATCCACTCTCTCTGATAACCAGCCTCATGGTCTTGCTCACGCCAGCGGAACTTCAGGAAGGGAGCACAACTGATGACCTCGCCACGAATCAAGATATCGTTCGAGTCGCTTTGTCCATAATAATAAATATCTGCAAGTCCATCTGTCATCTTCATCAAATGCTCATTGTCACGATTGACAAAGACAGGACACTCATGGGCTTTGAGGAAATCATACAACTCACCTTTGGTCTTACAGACACCCTCGAAAGAACCGAAACCCAACAGATGGGCACGTCCAACATTCGTGATAAGTCCACTGGTCGGCTCAGCCGTTTCTACCAATGTCTTGATATCGCCAGGATGTGAGGCTCCCATCTCCACGACGGCAATGTCGTAGTCGTCATTCAGGCGGAACAAAGTCTTAGGCACTCCCACATCGTTGTTAAAATTACCTTCTGTAGCCATGACGTTGTAGCACTCCGAGAGAACGGCACGAATCAGTTCCTTTGTCGTCGTCTTACCATTGGTACCTGTGATGCCGATGACAGGGATATTGAACTGTCTGCGATGCTCTCGTGCCAAGTCCTTATAGGTTTGCAGACAGTCGTCGACAAGGATGAGTTTTTTCTCTAGTTGTTCTAGATGATCTAGATTGTCTAGTATTCCTGCTTCATCTACTATCGCATAGGCGCAGCCTTTTTCCAAAGCCTGTACAGCGAATTGATTACCATTGAACGACTCCCCCTTCAAGGCGAGGAAGATACTGTCTTTAGGACAGTTGCGTGAATCTGTCGTGATACATGGATGTTGCTGGTAAAGTTTATAGATTTCCTTGATATCCATCTTTTTTATAGTTTTATGGCACAAAGGTATAAAAAAGTTTAGAGTTTAAAGTTTAAAGTTTATAGTTTTTTTGTATCTTTGCAAAAATTATGGAGTACACACTGAACTGTAACGGACGATTATTAGACCTCAGCACCCCACAAGTGATGGGTATCCTGAATGTGACGCCTGACTCTTTCTATGCGGACAGCAGACAACAGACGGAGACGGATATTGCCCTGCGCACCAAACAGATTCTGCGAGAGGGAGGTAGCATTATCGACGTGGGTGCCTGCTCTACACGTCCAGGTAGTGAACCTGTTACGGAAGCAGAGGAGATGGAACGTCTGCGTTTTGCTCTTGCCATTGTCCGTCGAGAAGCTCCAGAAGCAATCGTCAGTGTAGACACTTTCCGTCCAGATGTGACACGCATGGTAGTGGAGGAGTTTGGTGTAGCTATCATCAACGACGTGTCTGAAGGGGCTGATGCGAAGATGTTCCGTATGGTGGCCCGCTTAGGTGTACCTTATATTTTGATGTCAGTCCAGCCTACTATGCGTGAGATGCTCCTGCATTTTGCCCGTGAAGTGGATGTGTTGCGCTCCTATGGTCAGAAAGATATCATCCTCGATCCTGGTTTCGGCTTCGGTAAGACACTGGAACAGAATTATGAGGTGATGCGTGAGATGCAGCAGTTGGATATGCTACACTTGCCTGTATTGGTGGGTATCTCCCGTAAGTCGATGATATATAAGTTGCTGGACATGGAACCGTCACAGGCGTTGAATGGTACGACGGCACTGAATGCCATCGCTTTGACGAAGGGAGCCAGTATTCTCCGTGTCCATGATGTAAAGGAGGCTGTGGAGTGTGTGACATTAGTTGAACGTTTAGGAAATAGTGTTTAGCATGAATATGTTTTTTAATCTTAATATAAAAGATATTATTGATATCGTCCTTGTCGCCCTGATGTTGTATTACATCTACCGGCTGATGAAGGAGTCGCGTTCCCTTAATGTCTTCATGGGCATCATGGTCTTTGTGGTGTTATGGCTGGTAGTCTCTCAGGTTTTGGAAATGCGACTGCTGGGTTCTATCATGGACAAATTGGTGAGCGTGGGAGTTATCGGTCTGATAGTCCTCTTCCAAGACGATATCCGTAAGTTCCTGTATAATCTTGGAGCCCATGAGCGTGTGCGTTTCTTCAAGCGTTTCTTCTCCAATACAGATAATAAGCGTAACCAGGAAGAATTGAAACAGATCATCATGCCGATAGTAATGGCATGTCTGGGTATGAGTAAACGTAAAGTAGGTGCTCTGATAGTCATTGAGCGTGACATGCCGTTGGATGATATCGTGATGACAGGTGAGCTTATTGATGCGACTATCAGTCAACAATTGATAGAGAACATCTTCTTTAAGAACTCACCACTGCATGACGGTGCTATGATTATCTCCAACAAGCGTATCAAGGCAGCAGGTTGTATCTTGCCTGTCAGTCATGATCTGGATATTCCGAAAGAGTTAGGTTTGCGCCACCGTGCTGCCCTTGGTATCTCTCAGGAAACAGATGGTATCGCCATTGTTGTCAGTGAGGAGACGGGAGGTATCAGTGTCGCTATCCAATCTGATCTTCAGTTGCGTCTCACCGCAGAGAAATTGGAGAGTATCCTGACAAAAGAAATGATATAATTAAAAACAAACAAATAAGAAAGAATTATGGATTTATTAAGTCAAATCGTTGCGCGTGCAAAGGCAAACAAGCAGCGCATTGTGCTCCCTGAGGCAGAGGAGGAACGTACACTTTGTGCAGCCGATAGAGTACTGGCTGAGGATATGGCAGACATTATTCTTATTGGTAATCCTGAGAAGGTATATGCACTGGCGAAGGAGAAAGGACTGACCAATATCGACAAGGCGACACTCATCGATCCAGAGAACTACGAACGGAGTGAGGAACTTGCCGAAAAACTGGCAGAGATTCGCAAGAGCAAGGGCATGACCATTGAGGAGGCTCGTAAGTTGGTGAAGAACCCCTTGTATTTGGGTTGTATGATTATCAAGACAGAGGGTGCTGACGGACAAATCAGTGGTGCACTCTCCACGACAGGCGACACCCTGCGTCCAGCCTTGCAGATTATTAAATGTTCTCCAGGAATCACCTGTGTCAGCGGCGGTCTTTTGTTGATTTCGAAAGAGAAACAATATGGTGAGGATGGTGTTCTTGTAGTCGGTGACGTGGCTGTAACACCGATGCCCGATGCCGCCCAATTGAGTCAGATTGCCGTATGTACGGCACAGACCGCCAAGTCGGTGGCAGGTTTCGCAGAACCTCGTGTTGCCATGCTGAGTTTCTCAACGAAGGGTAGTGCCAAACATGAAGTTTGTGATAAGGTGATTGAGGCTACACGTCTCGCTAAAGAACTTGATCCTTCCTTGAAGATTGATGGAGAATTACAGGCTGATGCCGCTCTTGTGCCTTCCGTGGGTGCCAAGAAGGCTCCTGGTTCTGATATCGCTGGTAAGGCGAATGTATTGGTATTCCCCAACCTGGAGGTTGGTAATATTGGTTATAAGATGGTACAGCGTCTGGGTGATGCCATCGCCATCGGTCCTATCCTGCAAGGTATCGCTCGTCCTGTGAACGACCTCTCCCGTGGTTGTTCTGTGGATGACATCTATTATATGGTTGCTATTACCGCTTGTCAGGCGATGGACGCAAAGAAATAATGTAATAATAAAAAAATGAGAAAATGAAGATATTGGTATTGAATTGTGGCTCGTCGTCTATCAAGTACGCATTGTATAATATGGATGACAAGAGTGTGATGACATCAGGTGGTGCCGAGCGTGTGGGTATGGACGGCGCCTTTGTGAAAGTAAAGCTTGCCAATGGAGAAAAGAAACAGATCATGCATAACATCCCCGAGCATACGTCAGGTGTGAAGTTTATCTTCTCCTTGTTGACAGATCCAGAGATTGGAGTCATCAAATCGCTTGACGAGATTGATGCCGTAGGTCATCGTATGGTGCATGGTGGTGAGAAGTTCAATAAGTCGGTGATCCTGACGGACGAGGTATTGAAGGTCTTCGAAGAGTGTTCTGACCTTGCTCCGCTGCACAACCCTGCCAACCTGAAGGGTGTGAATGCCGTAAAGGAGTTGATGCCAGGTCTGCCACAGGTGGGTGTCTTCGATACCGCTTTCCACCAGACCATGCCGCCAAAGGCTTATATGTATGCTATTCCTTATGAGTTGTATGAGAAATATGGCGTGCGCCGTTATGGTTTCCATGGTACCAGTCATCGTTATGTGTCTGCTCGTGCCTGTGAGTTCCTGGGTATTCCCGCCGAGGGTACGAAGATGATTACCTGTCATGTGGGTAATGGTGGCAGTATCGCAGCTGTCGTCGATGGTAAATGTATTGACACCTCGATGGGTCTCACTCCGTTGGAGGGTCTCGTTATGGGAACTCGTGCAGGAGATATCGATGGTGGTGCCGTACTCTATTTAGAAAAGAAACTCGGATTGGATGCTAACGGCATGTCGAACCTCCTCAATAAGAAGAGTGGTGTAGCAGGTATCACTGGCGGTTCTTCTGATATGCGTGACGTAGAGAGCGCTGCCAAGGAAGGTAACAAACGTGCCAAACTGGCTCAGGACATGTATTTCTATCGCATCAAGAAATATATCGGTTCCTATGCGGCAGCTATGGGGGGTGTCGATGTCATTGTCTTCACAGCTGGTGTCGGCGAGAACCAAATAGGCATGCGCGCTGAGGTCTGCAAGGGATTGGAGTTCCTGGGTGTGAAATTCGACGAACAGAAGAACAAGATTCGTGGCGAGGAAGCTATCATCTCTGCCGATGACTCGAAAGTGAAAGTGGTTGTCATTCCTACCGATGAGGAGCTAATGATTGCCACCGATACGATGAACTTACTGAAATAAGCAAGTGATATGATAAAAAGAAAACGGGACTCGTTTGAGCCCCGTTTTCTTTTTTATTTCACTTTCGCAACCAGTTCTGCGGGATATTTCGGCATCGCACCGTTCTGGGTACATACATAGGCACTCACCTCCACGGCGATGCGGTGTGCTTCCTCGACGGGTTTGCCGTTCAGGATAGCGGCACAGAAACTTCCTGTGAAGGAGTCGCCTGCACCTACGGTATCGGCAACCTCCACTTTCGGAGTGGGCTGGAAGGAATGCTTGCCGTCAGCAGTGAACACATGACTGCCATTGGTGCCACAGGTCAGTACGAGCATCTGCAGGTTGTATTCCTTCACCATCTTCTCGCAGATCTTGGCATCGTCCAACTCCTGATAGCCGAACATACGGGTGACGACCACCAGTTCCTCGTCATTGATCTTCAGGATATTACAACGCTTAAACGACTCTTCGAGTATCTCTTTGGAGAAGAACTGCTGGCGCAGGTTGATATCACAAATCTTGATACAGTCTTTAGGAGTAGCGTCGAGGAACTGCTGGATGGTCTGGCGACTCACGATGTTACGCTGGGCAAGGGAGCCGAAGCACACGGCACGGCAGTTCTTTGCAGCCGCTTTGATCTCGTCATTGAAAGGGATGTTATCCCAAGCGACATTCTCTTTGATCTCATAGGTGGGGATGCCCTCACCTGTCAAGGTCACCTGTACGGTGCCAGTAGCATACGGTACCCGTGGCATCAGGTATTTCAGTCCGTTCTGCTCCAATGCCTCTATCGTCTCGTCAGCGAGTTTGTCCTCACCCAGCGCACTGATGGCAAGAGTGTCTAATCCAAACTGTCCTGCATGATAAGCGAAGTTAGCAGGAGCACCACCCAGTTTCTTTCCCTCGGGCAGCATATCCCATAATGCCTCGCCCAGTCCAATAATATTATTTTGTTCCATCATTTTTATAGTTTTATTTATTCCCCTTCCTCCCCCCTTGGGGGGGATTGAGAGGGGGTTATTTTAATTGTTTGATATACGTGAATAAATAGAGAACTCCTACAGCCATGACGAGTACGGCACCTGCCTGATCGAAAGCGTCACTCATGAAGCCCATCAGCAAGGGGAAGATGGTACCGCCAAACAGTCCCATGATCATCAGTCCAGATACCTCATTCTGCTTATCGGGCATAGAGGTGAGTGCCTTGGCAAAACAGATGGAGAATACGTTGGAGTTGCCATAACCTACGAGGGCAATAGCAGTGTATAGTTCCCATTTCTCCGAGCCTGTAAAGAGCAACAGCATGGAGACAGCCATCATACATACACTGATGATGAAGAACAGACGGTTGTTCATCACACGAAGGAAGAACGAGCCTGTCAGACAGCCGATGGTACGGAAGATGAAATAGAGGGAGGTGGCGAAGGCCGCGTCATTCAGTGTCATACCCAGTCGCTCCATCAGTATTTTCGGAGCAGTAGTGTTAGTGCCTACATCGATACCCACATGGCACATGATACCGAGGAATGACAGCAGGACGATGGGGGTTCCCAAGAGTTTGAAACACTCTGCGAAAGTGGAAGGCTTTCCCGTGATGGGCTCTTCCTCAATATGGGTGAGACCGAGCATTAGCGTTGCCAGAATGCCCACGACAAAATAGATGACAAAGAGCACCTTCCAGTTATAGCCGAACGACGGGATGACCTGTGTGGCACCCCACATGGCGAGGTAAGGAGCCAAGAACGAGGCTATTGCCTTGATAAACTGTCCGAAGGTCAGCGTAGAGGCGAGATTACCACCTTTCAGTACTGTTGATACCAAGGGGTTCAGTGATGTCTGCATCAACGCGTTACCGATACCGAGTAGTGAGAAGGCGACGAGCATCAATGCGAAACTCTCTCCCAGAAGGGGAATAAACAGGGAGATGACAGTGACGATCAGCGAGAGTAATACCGTCTTCTTTCGTCCGATCTTGTTCATCAGCATTCCCGTGGGAACGGAGAAGATCAGGAACCAGAAGAATACCAGTGACGGGAAGATATTCGCCGTGGAGTCATTCAGTCCCAAGTCCTCTTTCACATAGTTGGAGGCGATACCCACGAGATCCACGAATCCCATGGCGAAGAAACAGAGCATTACAGAGAGTAATGCGAATTTACTTGTCTTATTCATATCATTAGAAAGGATAAATAGTTACTTTTGCTTGATTGGTCACTTTGATCTGCGTATAAGGCTCTGTGGGGAACACGAGGTTCGTCATTGCCATGCGTCCCTCTGCGTCGAAAGCCTCGATAGAACAGTGGTCGATGAAGATACGCAGTTGTTTGACGGCACCATAGGTGGGTGCGACGGTCTTGCAGGGGAATGCCTCACTGAAACTGGCATAACTGCGGGTACGGTCCATCGAGAACGTGTTCTTGACAGCGTCGTACTCCATCACCACCTGCTCCCCTAATGAGTTGGAGAAGGTAATCTCCGTAGAGCCTTTCAGGTCGATGACCAGTTCACCCGTCTGTGGCAGTTTGTTAGTGGTCTTACCACGCAGGACAAGCATCTCCTTGGAGGGTGTCACACCGCAGTAGGTCTGTCCGTTATACTCGAAGAGGTCGAGGTCACGGGGAATACTGTTGGCACTACGGAACTGCTTGGTGGGTACCTGGTTGGCATACTGCCAGTTCGACATCCATGCCAAGGCGATATGTCTTCCCTCTGGGGCGTTGTCGAAGGTGACAGTGGCATAGTGGTCCTTGCCATAGTCCATCCAACGGGTGTCCGTATGCTCACAAGTGAACTTCTTTCCGTCGAAGTCACCAATGAAATACTGGGTAGCGGAGCCTCCGAAGGGACCACCGGGATTGATATTACATATCAGCATCCATTTCTGCTTGTTGGTACCACGGACGGTCATCTTCATGAGGTCAGGACACTCCCATACACCGTCATGACAACCATACTCCTTACCAAAGGAACTCTCGTATGTCCAGTCTTTCAGGTTGTCAGAAGAGTAGATACGCATCTCCTGTCCGACAGCAAGGATCAGGTTCCATTTCTGGATATCAGCATTCCAGAACGCTTTCGGGTCACGGAAGTCCTCCTCCTGACTGACGAGGATGGGGTTACCCGCATATTTCTCAAAGGTCTTGCCGTTATCCTTAGAGACAGCCATCGACTGCACCTGGCTCTTTCCTGCCGAGGTATAGAAAGCAACCACCTGGTTGTTCTTCTGATCCACCACACATGAGCCACTGAAGATGTCACCTAAGGCATCAGGCTCGATAGCCGTCGGCTGACCCTCCCAGTGAATGAGGTCACGACTGGTGGAGTGTCCCCATGTCATGTTCTCCCACATCGAGCCGTAGGGGTTCCATTGATAAAAGAGGTGATAGACACCATCCTTATAGAACATACCATTGGGGTCGTTCATCCAACCGTATGCGGGTGTATGATGATACTGTGGACGGAATTTCTCACGGTTGGCGGTATCGAAGGTGTTGCTCTGCTTCATCTCCTGCCAGCAGAGGAAGTCCTTCATGGCACCCGTGAAGCGACGGTCACCATAGAAGGTGATGTCCAGCAGCAGGTCTTTCGTACCGAAGCGTTGGATATCCAGGGGCACGTAGTAGTCCACCTTATCGACGGCAAGTCTGATATTCAGCGACTGCACCTGCTGTCCCTTTACCAACACACGGATATTGGCATTATCCTCTCTCTCCTGCACAGGCAGCAACAGATAGTGGTTCCTCACCTCCACCCGCTGCATGGCATGACTCTTTCCCAATACTTGTGGTTTCTGTTGTGCCTTGACACCTGTCACGGCAAGCAGCATCACCATCATGGTCCATAACATTTTCTTCATTGCGTTTCTGTTTTTAGTTAATGTTTCTGCTGCAAAATTACATGATTTCCCCATTCCATCGTGTAAATTTTGATACCAAAACTAGCAAAAAACGTACATTGAAACAAATTTGCTATAAAAAATCCCCACGTCGCGAGACGCAGGGAACGATATTGTCGAAAGCACAGACTATCGTGACTTTCACGTCCTGTTCGTACAGGTGTTGTGCGGCAAGCATCTCGTTATTCACCTTGTCGCGCCATAATCCTCCCGAGCATTGCGACACCCCGACCTTATAAACCTTCTCACGCTCAGAACAAGAGGTCAGGACTAATACTATGATCAATATGATGTATACACAACTTTTCTTCATGATTACCTTTAGTTTTTATAATCGCCGCAAAGATAGGAAATAAATATGAAATAATTAAAAACTCCGCCCAAGAATCAGCAAGAAACTTGGGCGGAGTGATGGGAGTTAATCCTGAAAGACAATCTATTGGTCTAACTATAACCAACTACTAACCAAAACTATCATTATTAATATTGTGAAACTTTCACGTCACTGACGGTGATGGAGCCACCGTAGTTGTTGATGCTCCAGCAGTTCTTCTGGATACCGTAGATACGCTGGGTGTCGCAGACAATGTCATTGATGTACATGACGAGTACGGAGTTGTCGGTATAGATGTCGATGTTGTACTCGTTGTTGGCAGGACGATAGAATCCGTAGCCGTCGGCACCCTCTATGAAGCCCTTGCCTTCCTCACCCTCTTGCTCGAAGTTCACCTTACGGTCGTTCTCATTCTCTGGGTTGACCACCAGGGTATAGTACTTCTTGGAGTCCGTCGCCCGTACGAAGGATACACCAAACTTATCCCAGTTGTTAGAGGTAGTCACCTTGAACGAGATGTGGTTATGGGCACCTAAGCGGTTGTACATCACATAGGCATCATCGCCGGAGAGTTGACCGTTATTGTAACCGTTGGATGCCATGACCTTCAGTTCCTGCTGCTGGCTGTATTTGGCAGCCATCGCTGGCACGGCACCTAACGACAGGGTACCGTCAGCATGCTGGATCACCTTGTGGCATACCAGTGACCCCGACCAGTTAGGCTCGTTGCCGTCGCCAGCACCCACGTTGGTGTTCTTCTCGTCGATGTCAGCACCAGAACGGTATGGTGACCAGCCCCAGATGTAGCGGTCAGTACCGTTGGAGGCTGTCTTGCCGGCATAGAACGCACGGGTGTCAAGCGCACCCTCGCGCCATAGCGGACCGTCGGCAGGCCATTTGGGACCACTGTTAAAGGCATCCTTCAGGTCCTCGTAGGAGGTAGCCATCAGATACTTCACCTTGCGGCTCCAACTGGTTCTCACGCTCTCGCTGTAGACGAGATACCAGTAGTTACCCATCTTGAAGATGTCGGGACACTCCAGCATACGGTCCCAGATCATCTTGAAGTGACCTACGTGCTCCCACGTCTTCAGGTCGGTCGACTTAAACTCTGCGAAGCAGGGATCGCCACCACCCGTGGGATAGGTAGAGATGACCATGTGGTAGAGGTTATCGTCGGCGACGAAGATCTGCGGGTCGCGGAAGTCATTACCAGAGTAGCCGAACTCAGGACCATTGAGTGCCCAGAGGTTGTCCTTTGTCCACGTCTTGAAATCAGTGGAGGTGGCACGCATCACTACCTCACGGTTCTGACAGTTGCCATTATGACCGGTGTAATAGATATAGTATATACCGTCCTTCTCATAGGCACAACCCGTACCGATGGCAGCATCTTGCTGATAGTCGTTGTCGCCGAAGGGGATGATCTCGCCGAGTGATGTGTAGTTGCATCCGTCGGTGGTCTGAACGCCCCAGATGGGGTGGAAGCGCTTATCCATGTTGTTATCGTACTCCTGCAGATAGAGCACCTTGAAGTCGCCTGCCTTCTGGTCGTAGAACGGCATCGGGTCACCAATACGTCCAATGGCTGGAGTATAATAGGTTGAGAATCCCTTTTCGTCAGTGGGGACGAAACGCTGCGTGGTGCCTGCCCAGTCCTTGGCGGGGTCGCCTGTGACTTTGTCGTCGCTGCAGGCTGTCAGGGTTGCGGCAAAACCGCAACACAACTGACAAGCGAGGATGATATTGAAAATCTTGGTTTTCATAATTCTTATTCTGCTTAAGTTTCTAAACTATTCTTTTCCTACGTAATTGTAAGCGTTGAGCATGATGGTACCCATGTTGTCATGGTAGTTAGAGGTGTAAGGTGTCGGTGAGTTCCAGTCGAGCACACCAGAGCCGAGACAGATGATGCCGCCCTTACCGTATTCGCCGTTAGCCGCCTTCAGTTCCCATGATGACACGTTGCCGTCGCCACCTAAGGCACGTCCGCCAGTCTTAGCCTCCACAGCCTCCTTGTCAGGATAGTCGCCCCAGAATCCATACTGTGACGTGGTGTTACAGATGGTGTAGCCCTCGTCGAGGGTGATGATACGGTCGTCACCCAGTCCTGGTGATCTCTTCAGACCCTTCCACAGCGGATGAGCGATGTCATAGACTCTGTAGGTCCATGGGTCGGCACCCATCAGGTCGGAGCCTTCACCGTCCGTACCCCATACGTTGTTAGGATAAGCATCCTCAGGCATAGCACCGAGGGCGATAGCATAGTTGACAGCCGAACGCTGCAGCACGAAGCCGACACCACGGTCTCTCAGTTCCTTCATCTTAGAGAGTGCCGTCATCGCTTTCTGCTCTGCGTCCACGAAGCCGTTATAGGTGCCATAAGGTGTGCAGTGGCGGTGGAAGAAGACGAACTTCACCTCATCAAGTGAGATATTGTCGCTGACAATGTCGTCCCATGACACATACGCCGCACCAGGAATATTACCGGTGAGCCACTTAGCAGCCGCCTTCTCCTCAGGATTCAGCATCTCCACGTTCTCTGCCTCGCCAACAAAGATGGCTACAGGGTTCTGGATGAGCGTCACATATACTGTATAGGTGTTTGTCGCCGTATTGTCGGTGACAACGATCTCCAGCGGTTCGGTGAAGTTGGCTTTCGTGCCGCTGGCAGGACTGCACACAGCATCCTCGCTGCACACGGTCTCGAAGGTAGCGTTTGACAAGTCGATACCGCTGTTGCCCGTCACAGACACCGTGATGGTCTTGTCCTCCTGGTTGATAGCGCCCTTGACACCTTCTAAGATGAACGATGTCATGACAGCCTCATCGTTGCGGACAGATATCTGATACTCCATCTGCAGGTCGCCATTCATGACGCGCAGACTCTTGGAGCCGTCGAGGTTCAGACGGTCGCCCACCTTGAAGTTGGAAGTAGCACCAGGTGACAGTATCAGACTTGTAATCTCCATATTGTCCTTGGCAGAGAAGTCAACAGGCACCTTCACCTTGAGCAGGCGTTTCTCCAGATTGACGGTAGCCCTGTATTCACCATTGAGGACCAGTTCCTCCACCAGACAACTGCCACTAACCTTCATGTCACTGGTGTTGTCCTTGGAACAGGCAGTGAGTAGTGCGGCAACACCGCAGAACAGCAAACCTGCAAGGAATATATTCTTAATCTTGGTAATCATAATATCTCTTTTTTATTATTAGTTGTTATTTAGGAACCGTATTACCACTGTCCGCAGTTCTGCTGGTAGTGTCCGTTAGCAGCCTTGTACTGCTCGTCGGGGATCGGCAAATACTCGTTCTTATTGGCAGTGAAGGAAGAACCCGACAGGAAGTTCATCTTGGCTCCCTCCTCGGTATAGAACTTGTTGATGACTGTAGCGGCATCACCCCAGCGCACGAGGTCGAAGAAACGCTCTGACTCCATGGCAAGTTCCAGACGGCGCTCCATCTTCACGATCTTCAGCGTCTCGTCCTTGCTGTAAGTGCCGTTATACTTGTTGACGGCGTAGTGTACACCATACTTGACAGGATAGGTAGAGACGAT
>CADCEW010000042.1 GCA_902800585.1 uncultured Prevotellaceae bacterium | reverse complement strand
AAGCAGATACAACTTGACGATCTTTTTGTACAAGGTTATCAGTATCCGCTGAACGACCTGTTGATGGAGGAACTTAAGAATGTAACAAAATGTAAGTCTCTCGAAGAGTTGCATGAGCAGGATTATCTGTTGACGATGGATATCTATGCGCCCCAGAACTTCATTCTCGGCGACGATGAGATTACCTTTATTTATAATCCCTATGAGATTGCGCCCTATTCCAAAGGGAATATTGAGTTAAAACTCTCTTATTCTCGCCTTGGAAAACTCTTGAAATAAAAGTGGAATGAAAGAGATTCTGAAATATTTCCCTGACCTCACAAAAGAGCAACAACGTCAGATTGCTGCATTGGATGAATTGTATCGCGACTGGAATGCGAAAATCAACGTCATTTCTCGCAAGGACATCGATTATCTCTACGAGCACCATGTGTTGCACTCGATGGCTATCGCCAAGATCATTCAATTCCGTGCAGGCACGAAAATACTAGACTTCGGAACAGGTGGTGGTTTTCCTGGCATTCCCCTCGCTATCCTTTTTCCTGAATGCGACTTTAAACTCATTGATGGCACTGGCAAGAAAATTCGGGTTGCACAAGAAGTTTGCAATGCTATTGGCCTGAAGAACTGTCATCCGGAACATTTGCGTGGTGAGGATGAGAAAGGGAAATATGATTTCATTGTCAGTCGTGCCGTCATGCCCCTTCCTGACCTACTGAAAATCGTCAAGAAGAACATCTCTAAAGAACAACATAATGCCTTGCCCAATGGTATTATTTGTTTGAAAGGAGGAGACTTGCAAGAAGAAATGAGACCATTCCGTAACTTAGTGGAAATCAGTGATATTAGTAAGTTTTTCTCGGAGGAATGGTTTAAGGAGAAAAATATTATTTATCTGCCATGCTAAACATTAAAAGATTCATGTGTAACATGTTGCAGGAAAACTGCTACGTGGTGAGTGATGAGACCAAGGAATGTGTCATCATCGACTGTGGTGCCTATTATCAAGAAGAGCGTGGTGCCATCAGTCTTTATATCAAAAATGAGGGATTAAAACTGGTTCATCTGCTTGCCACACATGGACATCTCGATCATAACTGGGGAAATCATGCTCTTTTTGAGGAATTTGGAATCAAGGTAGAGACATTAAATGAGGATGCTTTTTTGATAGAAAATTTAGGAAAACAGGCCAGTGAGCTCTTCGGATTCCAACTCAATGAGCCAGAAGCCCCTGTGGGAACCTATCTTTCGAAAGACAAATCCGTTTCTTTCGGCAATCATTCTTTTACGATTCTTCATACACCAGGACATACACCAGGCTCCTGTACCTTCTATTGTAAAGAGGAAAAAGTAGCTTTCACAGGAGACACGCTTTTCAGAATGAGTATCGGACGAACAGATTTTGATGGTGGTAGTTGGACGGACATGACAGAGAGCCTGGGAAAACTTGCTAAATTACCGACAGAAACCGTTATTTACAGCGGACACGGTCCACAAACAACTATCGCAGAAGAATTGCAGTATAATCCTTATTTAAGATAAATTTTGCGTATCCTGAGTTTGTAACTCCCAGCATAATCGATGCGCATTACCTTACAAACATCATCCTCTACAGGAGAGATGGCAAGAGCAATATGCCCCATAGTACGACGAAGATTGATTTCTACACACGGATGTAATAATCCACCAGAGACAATCATCATATCCACACCAAATGGTCCACGATAATTGCCTAACTGTAAGGTATTGCATATCTTCTCTTTGACACAGTCGATTAAATCGACTGATACATAACGGCTAAGCAGTCCACGCTTTACATGTTCTGTGGCTAGAATATTCCCTGTGTATGCACCATTAGTGGTATGAAATAGAGAAAGACCAAGATATCGGATGCCATTGTCTGTTGATTCAAACTCCATACCGAAATCCTTTACTTTACAATAATAGGGTTCTACCATCACCCCACCCTGACTCTTCAACAGGTTATGAATCCATCCACGATGATACTCATTCAGTTCTCCGTTAATAAAACGGATGCCACGACCACTGGAACTCCAAGGGGCTTTCAATACTATTCGTTGATAGACCTTTAATTGTTGTTCCACAGCTTGTATTGAATCGCAGAGAAATGCCTCACCTACTGTTCCTTTCATTTGTAAAGATGGTAGGAGTTGCGCTGCTGTTTGGCGATGTGACAACTGGCGAATAGTGTCTAAATACTCGTCAGAAGGAAGTATCGAAAGAGAAATCCCCTTTCTCACCAACTCTTGTCTGATGGCCTTATCCCAACCCCAAGGGTTGACACGAGTTATTCCAGGCGTTGGAACGAGTTGTTCCAAGCGTTGGAACGAGTTATTCCAAGCATTGGAACATGTTATTCCAAGCATTGGAACTAATCGTTGCCTTAACCTTTTCCATGCTTTAGTGGCATATTCAACATTCTCAACCAATATGATATCCCCCTCTTCCGCCCACAAGGCAGGCAGGAGCCCCAAATCCGCACGCAACTGTCGTCCGGCATGTGGTGCTGTAAAGTTCGACAGATTACTTGCTAAAGCAATATCGTGTTCAGGATTAAAGATGTGTAATGTCATTTCAAGATGCAAAATTACGAAAATATTTGTTTATTACAAAAATTAATTGTATTTTTGCAGGCAAGTAAAACATTATAAGAACAAAACATGAAACCAGTTAAGATTCTCAGCGTCGACGACGAGCAGGACCTCGAGTTACTGTTGACACAATATTTCAGAAGGAAGATACGCAAAGGAGAATATGAGTTCTTTTTCGCTCATAACGGACTGGAGGCTTTAACCGTTCTCTTAAAAGAAAAAGACATTGACATCATTCTTTCTGATATCAATATGCCGGAAATGGACGGTCTGACCCTGTTGACAAAAGTCAACGAGATGCGTAACCCTGCCTTGAAATGTATTATGGTATCCGCTTATGGCGATATGGGAAATATCCGTTCGGCGATGAACAATGGAGCCTTTGACTTTGCTACAAAGCCTATTGACCTTGATGACCTGAGTGTAACCATCGAGAAAGCCGTTGAGCAGATAGAGTATATCAAAAACAGTCAGATGGAACATACCCAGTTGGAGTCTATCAAGAGTGATCTTGCCGTAGCACGTGAGATACAGCAAGCTATCCTTCCACGCATCTTTCCTCCTTTCCCGGAGAATGAAAGAGTACTTGACTTGGCAGCACTCATGGAGCCTGCCAAGGATGTGGGAGGCGATTTCTATGACTTCTTCCGCTTGGATGAAGAACACATCGGACTGGTGATGGCTGATGTGAGTGGAAAAGGTATTCCTGCCGCTATCTTCATGGCTGTCAGCAGAACATTGGTACGTACTGTCGGCATGCAAGGCTATAGTCCAGAGGAAACACTACGGAAGTCGAATGAATTGTTGGCAAGTGAATCGGTCGACTGTATGTTTGTCACAGTATTCTATGCCATTTACAATATCAAGACTGGTGACATCCAATATTGTAATGGAGGACACAACTCACCCTATATTTTACGAGCTAACGGTACTATAGAACAGTTACCTGTCAGTCCAAACGGTATCGTTGGAGTCGTTAAGGGATTGGAATTTAAAGGTGCCGAGACTCATCTGGACGCAGGAGACACCATTATCATGTATACTGATGGTGTCAATGAAGCCATCAATAGCCAAGAAGAAGAATATGGCGATGCCAGAATGGAAGAGACGCTGAAGTCACTCAACGGGAAAACATGTCGTGAGGTAATTGACGGACAACTGGCCTCAGTCAAGGCTTTTGCAGGTGATGCGGAACAGAGTGACGATATAACAATCATGGCAGTAAGGCGTAAAGCATGAAAATAATCACTAAGATAGGAATTGCTGCCCTTGGCTGTTGTGCCCTTGCCCTTGCAGGAGGCATCGCATGGACGATGCATGAAAAGTATGAAGATGAGCAAGTGAAGGTCAAGGAACTGGAAGAGCAACTTGCCATACTCTCCAAAAAAGAAAAGGAGTCTACCGTCATGCGAAGTGTCAACGCACAGATGGAGGAGATAGCCACCCAGCAACGTATCATCAGTGACGAGCATCGTGAAGAAGCTGAACAGCAAGCCCGTATCGCTAATGATATGCGTCTGCATGCAGAACAGGAACGACAGAATGCCCAAGAAGCAGAGAAGCGAGCTTTGGATGCCTCAGAAGTGGCAAAAGGGCAGCGTGTCATTGCTGAAAATCAGCGTGTCCAGGCAGAATATTCAAGACGTGTGGCAGACACTTTGAGTATCTTGGCGATGGCACGTAACGTGGGAAATACTGCCATCACACAACAAAGAACTGGCAACAAAGACCTCGCCAATCTCTTGGCATACGCCTCTTATTTGTTTACCCAACGTTATCATGGTGACACCTATCATCCTGCCATTTATGAGGCACTGACGTTAACGAGTGGCGGACAGAAGAGATGGGCGGTAGCTCATGGTCATATCATGAAGATTACCATCATCCCAGGTACAAACAGTTTTATGACAATAAGTACATACGGAGAAATCCTGAAACATACTTTCAATGGTGACAACCTACAGACAAAAACGATTTTCAGCGACAATAATTACGACATCCGAGACATCTATCTCAATAAAGAAGGAACATTCTATGCTGTCAGTCATACAGGTCATCTGATTGTTAGCAAGACAAACGGAAAAATCCATGTCGTACCTATTGACGGGGCTATCCGTCCCTTCCGTATCTATACGACAAATGAGGATGAAGTTATCATCACGGCAGAACAGAGCATACACGTGATTAGCGCTAAGACACTGCGTACCATCAGAACAGTTCCTTTGACTTTCAAAACTTCCATTGCAGGAAGGAAAAACGGACACATCGTCCTTTTCGACCAGAATGGGAATTATATGTACACGGTCAACAAAGATATCACCAAGGTCACTAAACAAACACTACCATTCAAGGGACGTGTCATGTCATACAACCACAATTCCCAAACCAACCAACAGGCTTTCGGCATGTATGACGGATCCATTTACTATATCGATCCATCGGGGAAAATACACAAATTGGTAGGCCACAATTCCCGTGTTACGAGAATCAACTATATCAAAAACAGACTTTATACCTCTAGTTATGACGGTACTGTCAGATACTGGAATACCACTAGTGAAAAGATAGAACCTATTACTGTTCTTAATTCACGACAATGGATTATTTGTCTCACCTTTGACAGAAATGGTCATAACATCTGGACAGGTGACCAATTTGGAAACCTAACAGAGGCACTTATAGACATCTCTGAAATGGCGAGAAATCTGAAAGCCAGTCTGAAACGTGATCTTACTCGTGAGGAATGGAACTATTATATCGGTAAGAGAATCCCTTATGAATCATTTAAAGGAAAGGAGGCAAAACCATGAAGCGTCTGTTCTTTGTCTTCTTCCTGTCTTTGATAGCCTTGACAAGTGCCACGGCACAGGGTATCCCTTTCTTCCAGAACTTCAACATGAAGCAATATGGAGGACATAAATACAATTTTGACATTACTGTTGATAAGGATGGTGTTGTCTTTGTAGCCAACTTTGAGGGACTGCTCTATTATGACAATGCCGAGTGGCGCATCATCCATACAAAAGGTATTTCCCGTCTTACATCTATCTACCAAGACACTAAAGGAAAGATTTGGACGGGCGGTTATAACTATTTTGGTTACGTCAAAATCAACGACAAGGGAGAACTGGATCTGCAGGAATATGATGAGCATCATGCGTTTAAAGGTGATGTGAAGCGTATCTGGGAGACAAATGGGGATATCTATTTCTCTTTAAGCAACGAGAATGTCTATATTGCAAGACAAAACACCATCTATCAGGCCACACAGACTAAAGAACCCGAAGCAGATTTATCATCTTCATTACCCGGTTTGTCTGTTAGTCAGAAACTGAAGATTGATAATGGACTCTCGGCTATAGCCACCAACGGAGAGGGTTTATATGTTGTCAATCAAAGCGGAAATCTAATCTATCACCTATCTGAGAATAATGGCCTTTGCTCTGATAACATCTACAAAATCGCCTATAACGGACATGGTCTTCTATGGGGTGCTACAGACAATGGTATCTTTGTGACGGCAGTACCAACAGCCTATATCCGTTATCCCCAAGAAAACGGGGTACACAGCGAGGTGCAATCCCTTGCTATGTTGAACGGAGTTGTCTATGCAGGCACCCTGGGCGGTGTCTATCGGCAGACAACACATGCCTTTGAACAGATAAACAAGATGACACATGCCTGTTGGCAACTTGTCAATCAAGGAGAAAGTTTGCTTGCTGCTACCTCAAATGGCGTCTATCGGATTGGGGCAAATGGTGTTGCCACTTCATTATCGACAGCCAATACAATGTCAATCTTACCAGAAGATAACGGATTCTATAGTGGTGAGATGGATGGAGTATATTTCTATTCCCCAGGAAAGAAACCTACGAAAGTATGTGATGCCGAGAGAGTGACTAAGATTATCAAAGACAAGAATGGCATTATCTGGCTTCAGAATCTATATGGAAGAATTTGGAATAATGAAAAAGGTTCTTTTAATATCCAAGCGAAAAATGAAGAAAGTGAGGAGATGGCGACGCTCGTCATGTATAACAATCAGCCTACCAAGATTTCTGCCAGTACAACAACCCCTTTCCCCTACCCTTTATTCTCTTATGCTGACCAAGACGGAATCCTCTGGTTGACGAATAGTCAGGGAAAAGGACTATACGCTCTTCAGAATGGTTCTAAAGATAATAGTTGGGGAAAGTTAGTATATCCTTTGATGGACTATACCTTCCGCGCTCTGTTACGTGATGGAAATAAGATATGGCTGGGCGGTTCCAATGGTATCTATGTTGTAGATTCCTCTGTGAAAGACCCGACAAGGGAAATCAAACAGAAAGTATTTTTCCGTTCTGTCATTATCAATGACGATAGTCTTGCTTGGGGCGGATTTAGTGAATTACCTGAAAAACTGTCGTTCAGAAGTGATGAGCGACAAATCAAAATCACCTATTCAGCAAACTATCTCTCACTATTAATGCCAACCCAATACCGTTATCGTATAAACAATGGCAGATGGAGTGCATGGGATAACGACACTTTCACAGAGTATAATAACCAGCCATATGGTACTTATGTTTTTGAGGTACAGGCACGTGATGCTTTTGGTAACATCTCAGAAACCATCAAAATGGGCTTCGAGATTGAAGTACCCATCTATCTTGCATGGTACATGCAGGTTCTCTATCTTATTCTCTTTGCCTTACTCATCTATGCTACTGTGCTGTGGCGTCTACGTCGACTCAGAAAAGAAAAAATGCGACTTGAGACAATTGTACAGAAGCGAACGGCTGAGGTGGTTAAGCAGAAAGACGAGATAGAAGAGAAATCTAAAAGTCTGGAGGCGGCTTTGACAGAACTGGGTGAAGCTCAACATGAACTAGTTAGACAAGAGAAGATGGCAACAGTGGGTAAACTTACAAAAGGACTTATTGACCGCATATTGAACCCACTAAACTATATCAACAACTTCTCTAAACTATCGGAAGGACTTGTAGACGATGTCAAAGCCAATATTGAGGAGGAGAAAGAACACATGGATCCTGAGAACTATGAGGACACTGTTGATGTACTTGGTATGTTGAGAGGCAATTTGGAGAAAGTCAGTGAGCACGGAGCCAACACAACCCGTACATTGAAAGCCATGGAAGAGATGCTGAAAGACCGTTCGGGAGGTGTCGTAAGAATGGATCTTGTCTCATTGGTTAAACAAAATGAGGAGATGATAGGTAATTATTATGAGAAGGATATCAACACATACCATATCAAGACTGTCTTCAATTACCCCAACACCCCTGTCTTTGTTAATGGTAATGCAGAACAACTGAGCAAGACTTTCATGAGTCTGTTGGGTAATGCTATGTACGCTATTGTCAAAAAAGCACAACGTACGCAATATGTTCCTGAGATAGATTTTACCATCACCCCCAAAGAAGAAGTCGTGGAGATCCTCGTTCGGGATAATGGTATTGGTATCGAGGATACGATTCTTGATAAAATCTTCGATCCCTTCTTTACTACCAAGACTACAGGAGAAGCTTCTGGCGTTGGACTCTATCTCAGTCGAGAGGTTATTCAGAACTACGGAGGAGATATTTCTGTAAAGTCCCAGAAAAACGAATTTACATTATTTTCCATTATATTACCAATAAACAACGGCTATGGAGAAACAAATTGAGACATTACAGCAGCAACTGAAGCAGCAGGAGAAACTGGCTTCTTTGGGAATGTTGAGCGCAGGTATTGCACATGAGATACAGAATCCACTGAACTTTGTCATCAATTTCAGTAAGATGTCTGACAATCTCTTAAAAGACCTGACAGAGATTGTGGAGGAAAATGAAGAGAATTTTCCTGCGGAAGACCGTGAGGAGATAGAGGATATCGTGGCTGACCTGAAAGAGAATATGGCAAAGATTGTTGAGCATGGTGAGCGTGCCATCAGTATCATTCAAGGAATCTTGCTTGTCTCAAGAGGTAAGGAGAACGAATATATCCCCTCTGATGTTCCCCATATCGTCAAGGAATATGTGTGGTTATCGTATCATGCCATGCGTGCCAATCACAAAAACTTCAATATCAGTATTCATGAAGAATACCAAGAAGGACTTCCCATGATGATGGTCATTCCTCAAGACTTGAGCCGTGCTATATTGAACTTGATGAACAATGCCTGTTATACGGTATGGAAGAAAGCACAAAAAACTGGAGAGGAATATACTCCCACTATTGGTGTCAAAGTGACTGCCAAAGACGAACAACTCACCATTGCTATCTCTGATAACGGAGAAGGTATGACAGATGAGGTAAAACAACGGATTTATGAGAATTTCTTCACGACCAAACCTGTAGGACAAGGTACAGGACTGGGAATGGCTATCGTTAAAGATATTGTTGAAAACAAGCATCACGGAACTTTGACCTTTGATACTAAAGAAGGTCAGGGATCCACATTCTATATTACTATTCCTATAAAGAAATCATGAGAAAAATCTTCTTTACCATATTATTATTTGGATGTATCATTGGCACTTATTCGCAGGAAACCTATGACCAATACCGCATTATTATAGATACTGCGGAGGAGAATTATAATATAGGTAGACTGGATGAGGCTGAAAAGGAACTGACTGACAATATCAAAAAATTCCCAAGTAACCTCCGTCAGAGTGCTTACAGGCTACTTGCTCTATGTAGTCTTGGTAATGACGATGAGGTATTGGCAGAGGAACGTACCCGTCTCTTGTTACAAGAGAACCCCTACTACAGTACAAGTGTCAATGACCCCCAACGGTTTATTGATATGGTGGAGCGTATCAAAAGAGGACTTTCCACTACTATCACAACTGCATCCAGTCAGGCTGAGGACCTTAACGAGGCGCCTGTGCCTATCACGCTGATTACCGAAGAAATGATACGTAACTCCAGTGCCCGTAACTTGCAAGAATTACTTGCCACCTATGTCCCTGGCATGACGATCGTTGATTGTAACGACGATATCAACATCTCCATGCATGGTATCTATAGTAACGGACAGGAGAAGATCCTCATCATGCTTAACGGTCACCGACTGAACAGTTATTGTACGAACACTGCGGCTCCAGACTTCAGTATTGGACTGGACAAACTAAAGCAGATTGAAGTGCTGCGTGGACCAGCATCCTCACTCTATGGCGGTGTTGCACTGACAGCTGTCGTCAACCTTATTACCAAACAGGGAGCTGACATCGATGGTATCAAAATACGTGCCGGTATAGGAAACTACGGACAATTCCGAGGTGACATGATTTTCGGTAAGCGTTATTTTGACCTTGACATTCTACTATGGGGCAGTTTCCATCTCATTCGTGGTCAGAAGCGCTATCTCAGTAAAGAAGAAACAGGGCTGAACATCATGGGAGGTGACGTCAATGTCGGTGGAATTGGACCAAAACCTTCTTATGATTTTGGAGCATCCATCAAGTACAAAAACCTGCAATTCCTCTATAATACACAGTATTCACAGGTGGAGTCGCCTCTGACGATGACACACATGGCATCCACTTATGATGTTGAAAAATACAAGACGTTCTATGGAATTCGCCCCAGTCATACGACTATTTCGCACCATGCTGACCTCAAATACGGACAGCAGTTCGGTAATGTCTATTTCATGGGACAAATTGCCTATGACAATAGTGACCTCACTCACTATCAGGTTATATCCGATATCCCACTGCCTGGCTTTAAGGAATTACTTCCCCTGCCAGAATCATCCCTTCAACTATTGACTGATTCCACACAAGGTCTGGCTCGTTATATCAGTGGTCAGGAACATACCTTCGGTTCCAAGATACAAAGTTACTGGAACTATATTAACAACGGAAGACACAAAGGATTGTTAACCGTTGGTGCAGAATACAGTTTCTTCAAACTCGACGACGCACGCTATGTCTTCGTATATGACTACATGAAAACCCTGCCAGAGACTATCAATATCTCAGAATTAGGTAAAGGTCATGAAAATAATGCCAACATCTCCGTACAGTTGAAACACCAATGGGGACCTGTCATCCTGAATGCCGGACTGCGTTATGACTATAAGAACCGCTACGACGATACACATATCAGTGAGTTCTCACCACGTGTCGCCCTTATCTTCCTGCAGCCTAAATGGAATGTCAAACTCAGTTATGCCAAGTCATTCATCGACGCGCCATATCTCTATCGAAAGACTAATCAGTTCCTGATGGCGTTCCTTGGAGCACAGGGTTCCGAGCAACTCGCCATCCCACTGACACCAGAGTCTTTGCACTCCTACCAGTTGACTTTCGGTGCCACCCAATGGATCAAAGGCCTGGACTTCGAAGTCAACGCCTTCTATAACCATGCAAAGGACTTGATAACAATGGACCTGATTGCGCACTACAATATGGAACAGTCAGACATCTACGGCATAGAACTCAGTAGTAAGTATGACTATCAACGCTTTTCAGCTCACCTCTCTGCATGTTGGCAGAAAACGAAATCGTTTTCCCATAACAATATGTCAACATATACTTATCCGACAGCTTTAAACATGCCGGAATTCTCAACTAACCTAACATTTGCTTGGCGTACCACTGAACAACTCAAGCTGCATACGCACCTTGCTTTCTGCAGCAAACAGATATCTGAGCATCTCGATGTCATTAAATACGCAAAGTATAGAACAGCTTTGACAAAACTGTCTGAATTGTACGCCATCCTCAATACTTTTGAAGTTCCACCTGCTGAATTATTAGCGGAGTATAATGCTCTTAGACATTTTGTCAATGGTGAAGCCTCTGGAGAAAGATATTTTTATAAAGACATCAAAGTAGACCCCTATTTCGTTGTCGATATAGGAGCATCGTATACAATAGGAAAGTTAGAACTGAATCTGAATATCAACAACCTGCTGAACAATAAATACTCTCTCAGTGGCGCATGTACTGGACTGGTTCCTCAGAAGGGACTCTGGTTCATGTTCGATATTGCCTATAAGTTTTAAAAAATACTATTTTTAAAAGATTTTGCAATCTCTGCTTTGCAATTTGCGAAAAACTTAGTACCTTTGCATCTGTTTTTAAACATTTATTATAAATGGAAGCTTTTTTCCGTACGCATCGATACTTGGTTGAGCATGTAAAAGCACCTGTTCGTCGCACCCTCATGGATGAGATTAACTGGAGTGACCGCATGATTGGAATCAAGGGGACACGTGGCGTAGGAAAAACGACATTCTTGTTACAATATGCGAAAGAGCATTTTGATGTTCAGGACAAGCAGTGTCTCTACATCAACATGAATAACTTCTATTTTCAAGAGCGTGGTATAGCCGACTTTGCAGGAGAGTTCTATCACAAAGGTGGACGTGTATTGTTAATTGACCAGGTATTCAAACAGCCTGACTGGTCAAAAGAACTGCGCCGATGTTATGACGAGCATCCCGGACTGAAGATTGTGTTCACTGGTTCCAGTGTGATGCGTCTGAAAGAAGAGAATCCTGAATTAAATGGTATTGTGAAGAGTTACAACCTACGTGGTTTCTCTTTCCGTGAGTTTATCAACTTAAAGACAGGTAATTGTTTCAAACCTTATTCTCTGGATGAAATACTCCACAATCATGAGCATATTATCAAACAGATTCTACCGAAGGTATCTCCTAACAAATATTTCCAAGATTATATCCATCATGGTTTCTATCCTTTCTTTCAGGAAGACCGCAATTATAGCGAAAACCTGTTGAAGACAATGAACATGATGACGGAGGTGGACATACTGTTGATTAAACAGATTGAACTGAAGTATCTCACCAGAATCAAGAAACTGTTTTACCAACTGGCAGAAGAAGGTCCCAAGGCACCTAATGTCAGTAAACTCGCCAAACAGATTGGTACGAGTCGCGCTACCGTGATGAACTATATCAAATACCTCACGGACGCCCGTCTGCTGAACATGATCTACCCTGTAGGTGAGGATTTCCCGAAGAAGCCTGCAAAAGTGATGCTTCATAACTCCAATCTGCTCTATGCAATCTATCCCATTCATGTGGAGAAGCAAAATGCAATGGAGACCTTCTTTGTCAACTCACTATGGAAAGATCATAAAGTCAATCAGGGTCCACGTGATACGTTTTATATCGTAGATGATAAACTTAAATTCCGTATTTGTGACGCTGATACTCATAATAAGATGAGATATACCCCTGATACAATTTACGCAAGATATAATACAGAGATTGGTAAGGATAACCAAATCCCGCTATGGTTGCTGGGATTCCTGTACTAAACAAATAACAATTCATTTAATACATTCTAAACAAATGGCTAAAGAAAAGAAATTTATTACCTGTGATGGTAACGAGGCTGCGGCTCACGTGAGTTACATGTTCTCGGAGGTAGCTGCTATCTACCCCATCACCCCGTCTTCGCCTATGGCGGAGCATGTTGATGAGTGGGCTGCCCGTGGTCGTAAGAACCTGTGGGGGCAGACCGTCAGTGTTCAGGAAATGCAGTCTGAGGCAGGTGCTGCCGGTGCCGTTCACGGTTCACTGCAGGCAGGTGCACTCACCACTACATTCACCGCTTCTCAGGGTTTGCTCCTGATGATTCCAAACATGTATAAGATTGCTGGTGAGTTGATTCCTTGTGTATTCGACGTTTCTGCACGTACACTGGCATCACACTCTCTGTGTATCTTTGGTGACCACCAGGACGTGATGGCATGCCGTCAGACTGGTTTCGCTATGCTTTGTGAGGGTTCTGTACAGGAAGTCATGGATATGACTGCAGCTGCTCACTTGGCATCTCTCGAGACTTGCGTGCCGTTCGTTAATTTTTTCGACGGTTTCCGCACCTCTCATGAGTATCACAAGATTGAGTTGCTCGATCAGGAAGATGTTCGTCCTCTCGTAAAAGAAGAGTATATCAAGCGTTTCCGCGACCGTGCTATGTCACCTGAGCGTCCTATCACTCGTGGTACTGCAGAGAATCCTGAGACCTTCTTCACTCACCGTGAGGCTTGTAATCCCTACTACGATGCAGTACCAGAGGTAGTAGAGAAATACTTGGGTGAGTTATCAAAGATTACAGGTCGTGAGTATCACCTCTTCTCTTACTACGGAGCAAAAGATGCTGATCGCATGATTATCCTGATGGGTTCTGCTACCGATGCTGCCCGCGAGGCTATCGACTACCTGAATGGTCAGGGTCAGAAGGTGGGTATGATTTCTGTTCACCTCTATCGTCCGTTCAGTGTGAAGCATCTGCTGGCTGCCGTTCCTAAGACAGTGAAGAAGATTGCCGTCCTTGATCGTACCAAGGAGCCTGGTGCTACTGGCGAGCCTCTGTATATGGACGTGAAGGATGCTTTCTACGATGTAGAGAATCGTCCTGTTATCGTAGGTGGTCGTTATGGTCTTGGTTCTCACGATACAACTCCTGCTCAGATCATCAGCGTATTCAACAACCTCGCTATGCCCGAGCCAAAAAATCACTTCACCATTGGTATCGTAGACGACGTGACCTTCACTTCTCTGCCTGCTGTTGAGGAGATTGCTCTTGGTGGTGCTGGTATGTTCCAGGCTAAGTTCTATGGTCTGGGTGCCGATGGTACCGTTGGTGCAAACAAAAACTCTGTGAAGATTATCGGTGACAACACAGACAAGTACTGTCAGGCTTACTTCTCTTATGACTCTAAGAAGTCTGGAGGTTTCACATGCTCTCACCTGCGTTTCGGTGACACACCTATCCGCTCTACCTATCTGGTAACCACACCTAACTTCGTGGCTTGCCATGTTCAGGCTTATCTCCACATGTATGATGTGACTCGTGGCTTGCAGAAGAATGGTACGTTCCTGTTGAACACTATCTTCGATGCCGACGAACTCGAGAAGTTTATGCCTAATAAGGTAAAGCGTTATTTCGCTCAGAACAACATTACTGTATATACAATTAACGCTACCAAGATTGCACAGGAGATTGGTCTGGGCAACCGCACCAACACCATCCTGCAGTCTGCTTTCTTCCGCATCACTGGCGTGATTCCCGTAGAACTCGCTGTTGAGAAGATGAAGGCTGCCATTGTGAAGTCTTATGGTTCTAAGGGTCAGGATGTGGTTGATAAGAACTATGCTGCCGTTGACCGTGGTGGTGAGTATGTACAGTTCGCAGTAAAGCCTGAATGGGCTAACCTGCCTGACGATGCTGAAAAGCAGGATGATGCTCCAGCATTCGTAAAGGAAGTAGTACGTCCTATCAATGCACAGGCTGGTGACCTGCTGCCTGTTAGCACCTTCGCTAAATATGGTACAGCCGACGGTTCATGGGAAGTTGGTACCGCTGCTTACGAGAAGCGTGGTGTCGAAGCCTTTGTTCCCGTTTGGAACAAGGAGAACTGTATCCAGTGTAACCAGTGTGCCTATATCTGTCCTCACGCAGCCATCCGTCCGTTCGTTCTTGACGAGAACGAGATCAAGGGCTTTGCTGCTGCCGACGACACTATCGAGATGAAGGCTCCTGCTGCTATGAAGGGTATGCATTTCCGTATCGAGGTTTCTGTTCTCGACTGTCTGGGTTGCGGTAACTGTGCTGACATTTGCCCAGGTAATCCGAAACTCGGTAAGGCGCTCACTATGGCTCCGTTCAATCCCGATGCTGCTGACATGAAGCAAGAGGCAAAGAACTGGGAGTATCTGGTGAAGGAAGTAAAGAGCAAACAGGATCTCGTAGACATCAAGAGCAATGTAAAGAACTCTCAGTTCGCACAGCCACTGTTCGAGTTCTCAGGCGCATGTTCTGGTTGCGGTGAGACTCCATACGTAAAACTGATTTCTCAGTTGTTCGGTGATCGTCAGTTGATTGCCAACGCTACAGGTTGTTCTTCAATCTACTCTGCTTCTATTCCTTCTACTCCATATACAAAGAACGAGAAGGGTCAGGGTCCATGCTTCAACAACTCTTTGTTCGAAGACTTCTGCGAGTTCGGTCTTGGTATGGCTCTTGGTAACAAGAAGATGAAGGAGCGTGTAGCCAAGTTGCTGCAGGAGATGATTGACGGCAACGCCAGCGACGAGTACAAGGCTCTCGCACAGGAATGGATTGCCAACAAGGAGGATGCCGATAAGACGAAGGAAATTGCTCCGAAACTGCGTGCTTGCATTGCTGAAAGTGCAGCAAAGGGCTGTCCTGTTTGTCAGGAATTGAAGACCTTGGATCACTACCTCGTGAAGCGTTCACAGTGGATCATCGGTGGTGACGGTGCTTCTTACGATATCGGTTATGGTGGTCTTGACCACGTGATTGCTTCTGGTGAGGATGTGAATATTCTCGTTCTCGATACTGAGGTTTACTCTAACACCGGTGGTCAAGCTTCTAAGGCCACTCCTCTTGGTGCTATTGCTCAGTTCGCTGCTCAGGGTAAGCGCATCCGCAAGAAGGATCTGGGTATGATTGCTACCACTTACGGTTATGTCTATGTTGCTCAGATTGCTATGGGCGCTGACCATGCACAGACTCTCAAGGCTATCCGCGAGGCTGAGGCTTGGCACGGACCTTCTATCATCATCGCCTACGCTCCATGTATCAACCACGGTCTGAAGGCAAAGGGCGGCATGGGTAAGAGCCAGGCTGAGGAGAAGAAGGCTGTTGAGTGCGGTTACTGGCATCTGTGGCGCTTCAATCCAGCTCTCATTGAGGAAGGAAAGAATCCGTTCAGCCTTGACTCTAAAGAGCCGAACTGGGAGAACTTCCATGACTTCCTCATGGGTGAAGTTCGTTACCTCTCTGTCAAGAAAGCATATCCTGACGAGGCAGAGGAACTCTTCGCTGAGGCACAACGCATGGCACAACTCCGTTACAAGAGTTATGTCCGCAAAACTCAAGAGAACTGGGCAGAATAATCTGTTACAAAGTATAAGAAGAGAGAGGTGTCCCTACACAGGACGCCTCTCTTATAATTTATAATAATGAGCAATATCAGTTCTTCACCAAGAGATCATAACGTATCTTGTCATCAGTGACAGAACGACCTGTAGTAATAGAAGGATTCTTTCGACTTGTCGTTGTTGTCTTTACTCGTTTAATAGTTGGGGATGTTTTTGATGCCACAACATGGTTTGCCGTATCTGAACTAGTTGCTGTTTCGCGTACCTTAATATATACAGTATCAGTAAGTGCCGTCAATGGTGCGTCTGGCTGTGTATGAGATTTTGTCCATATGCCCAATACAAAACCGATGATGGCTGCGGCAGGAATGGCCACAAGCCATGTGGGAACATGGAAATGATGGCGACGACTCCATGAACCCACGTGAAGTTGTTCATTCTGTTCATCGCACAGTTCACGAGCCGTGCGGATGATGTCTTGATCAGTGATTTTCATATTGCTTTAGTTTTGTTCTTATTATATTCATTACTTTGTACAGACGCGATTTCACAGTACCTTCTGGCAATTGTGTGATTTGTGCTATCTGTGGAATAGTAAGTTCTTCCTCGTAATGAAGGGAGAATAACATTGCAAGTGATTCGGGTAAACTGCAAAGAACCTCACGAAGTGCGTTGTGAAATACAACTTCATCTAGTTCTATCTCAATGGTAGTATCTTCAATTTTATCTTCAGCGACATCATAAGATATTGTGTGTTGGTTACGAAAATGATTTTTCAACAAATTATATGCAATGGTATAGAGCCAGGATCGGAAATCTCTATTTTCTTGATAGCGCTCACGAGCCGCATAAAGCCGAAGAAAAGTATCTTGCATAAAGTCTGCGGCCAAATCACTATCATTACCTAAACGCCGAACGAAGAAACCCTGCAACCGTCGCGCATGACGGTTGTAGAGTTCCTCAAAGGCACGTTCATTGCCTTGCGATGCCCTTTTCATCAACTGTTCGTCAGACATAGCCGACCATCTCAAAGGTATCAGCATGATTACATCAGTTGCTTGAGAATGGACTGTTTATGTTCCTCGTTGAGCGAGGTGTTTGTCACCCCACTTACCAAAAGCCGCATCAGCCAGTTGTAGCGTTTCCTGTCGTGCTTGGCATAGTATGGCAACAAATCTGCTAAGAGTACGGCATAGTTTGCAGAAAGGCGTTGTCCTGCTGTCCATTCAGGACGGAACGATACGAGCAGATATTCCAACATATAACGTTCTTCTACGTTACGTCGTTTCACGGCAAGATTGTCGTAGGACTTTGCAGAATATTTCAACAACAGTCCCTCATTATAGAGATTATTCTTCCATGGACCCATCGTTTCTTCTGGTGTAGTGGTAGAAAAATATACTTTACTACCATATTTGTCGATGATGGTTTGAAGGAGCGCATTACATGACTCGTCTGTCCAATAAGGCTCTTCATGAATGGGGTCGACAACACCCAATTTCTTGCAAAGCCAGTCTCGATAATCCTTCACAGCGAGAAACGAGACGCAGACAATCGTCTTGTCCTTGTGTATATTCATACCCTCTTGGATAAGCCACTTCGGAATGATGGCAGCATCGCCGTTGGCAATATATATACCGTTTTCGTCCATGCCTGCCAGTTCATTATAACTATATCGCAATACTGCTTCAGAATAGATACCACTATCGAAATACCGCTTTGCCATCGGTTTCATCCGTACCTCGTCGCCCTGCATCGCCAAGTAACACACCCAGTTATCATAGTCGAGAAACTGCATGTCATCAGGT
>CADCEW010000041.1 GCA_902800585.1 uncultured Prevotellaceae bacterium | reverse complement strand
GTAGCTAGCGTTCATCCTGAGCCAGGATCAAACTCTACATTGTATATGCTTTTATCTTCCTATCTAGAATAACTAGAAATACTAGTACCTCTAGAAATATTATCTGTCTCAGAACGCGCTTGTCTCGTATATCCGGTAGTCATTGAATGGGTTAAAGTTGCACCTTTTCAATTATTCATTGACGGCTCATTTTAGTTTTACCCAGAACACCAACTATAAAAGTCAGTATTCAACTTCTTGTACTACTACTTCTCTGTTTTATGTAATCCTTTCAAAGAACTCTTCTTCACTTGCTCATGCGTCGAAAAAACGCGAAAGCGGATGCAAAGGTACGACTTTTTTCTGAACTACCAAATATTTTTGCGAAAAATTTTCATTAAAACACGAAAAAAGTTTGAGTGATTGATTTATGTCAACCATTCAAACCATTTACACCTTATTATATTATATATAGAGAGAAATTTTGCTGCAAAGATTGGGTTTCTAACGTTACTTATACTTCTATCAAACGTTCTCTTCGTTGCGATGTCTTATCGGAGGCTTTTCTATCACTTATCGGAGTATCTGTTAGGGGGGTATTCCAGTATCTGTTATACCCCCATCGGAGATACTCCGATACCCCCTTAACAGATACTGGAATGAGGCATCGGAGGCATTAGAATAAAATGGAAGACAGAGAATACCACAAAAAATGTTGGTTTTTTGCAAAAATATCCCTTAAAAGTTTTGTTATATGCAGAATTTTGTATAATTTTGCGCCATTATTTGAATAAATATACTAATTATGAAGGTAAAAAACGACCGACTGGAAGCTTTGAGGATGATTATCTCCAGTCAGGAATTAGGCAGTCAGGATGAGTTATTGACTGCACTAAAAAAAGAAGGTTTTCAGTTGACACAAGCCACATTAAGTCGTGATCTGAAGCAACTGAAAGTTGCCAAAGCCGCCTCTATGCGTGGCAATTATGTGTATGTGCTGCCCAACGACACCATGTACAAGCGTGTCAGTACGCCCCATAGTATACGTGAGATGATGCAGGTACCAGGATTTATCAGCATCAACTTCTCGGGTAATATGGGTGTCATCAAGACGCGTCCAGGTTATGCCAGCAGTATCGCATACAATATAGATAATAATCATATTGAAGAAATCATCGGAACTATTGCTGGTGACGACACCATCTTCATTGTCATCAAACAAGGTGTGAGCAAAGAAGAGGTGGTAAAGGCTCTGAGTGAAGTGGTTCCGAACATGAAATAAATTAAAAATTGAAAGTGGAAAAAGAAAAAATAGAAGTTGTCGTTGCGGGTCCCGAGCACGAGAAGTATGTAGACACTATTCTGCAGACTATTGCTGACGCTGCCAAAGTGCGTGGAACGGGTATTGCTAAGCGTACCCACGAATATCTCACCACGAAGATGAAGGAGGCAAAGGCAGTCATCGCACTCAGTGGCGACCGTTTTGCAGGTTTCAGTTATATCGAGACTTGGGGCAACAAACAATATGTGACGACCAGCGGACTTATTGTCCATCCCGATTTCAGAGGGTTAGGCGTGGCTAAGAAAATCAAGGATATGACCTTTTCGTTAGCAAGAACCCGTTGGCCTCATGCGAAAATCTTCTCATTGACCAGTGGAGCCGCTGTGATGAAGATGAATACGGAGTTAGGCTATCAGCCAGTGACCTTTGCCGACCTGACGGATGACGAGGCTTTCTGGCGAGGTTGCGAGGGTTGTGTGAATGTGGACGTACTACATCGAACAGGTCGAAAATACTGTATCTGTACTGCGATGCTGTATGACCCTGAGGAACATCTTCCTGCAAAGATTCCAGAGGAAGTGATTGAGCGTATCAAGCAACTTGACGGAATGTAAAAATGTTAAAATTAGAAAATATAATAATTATGGCAAACAAGAAAGTAGTAGTCGCATTTTCAGGAGGACTCGACACCTCCTATACAGTCATGAAGTTGACCCAAGATGGTTGGGATGTCTATGCAGCCTGTGCCAATACGGGTGGATTCAGTGAGGAACAGTTGAAAAAGAACGAGGAAAACGCTTTTAAGTTGGGCGCAAAAGCCTATGTGACACTCGATGTTACTCATGAGTATTACGAGAAGTCATTGAAATATATGATTTTCGGCAATGTACTCCGTAACAACTGTTATCCTATCTCTGTCTCTTCAGAGCGTATCTTCCAGGCTATTGCCATTGCCCGTTATGCGAAAGAAATTGGCGCAGATGCTATCGCACATGGTTCAACTGGTGCAGGCAATGACCAGATTCGTTTTGATATGACCTTCTTAGTGATGGCTCCTGGTGTGGAGATTATCACACTGACTCGCGACAAGAAACTGACGCGTAAAGAAGAGGTTGACTATCTGAACGAGCATGGATTCTTTGCTGACTTCACCAAGTTGAAATATAGTTATAACGTTGGTATCTGGGGTACCAGTATCTGTGGTGGTGAACTTCTCGACCCTACACAAGGACTGCCCGAGGATGCTTATCTGAAACACGTCACTGCCAAAGAGCAGGAGTCACTGCTGAAGATTCAGTTTGAGAAAGGTGAAATCGTGGCTGTCAACGATGAAAAATTCGATGATAAGGTTAAAGCTATCCAGAAGATTGAAGAGATTGGCGCTTCTTATGCTATCGGTCGTGATGCCAATGTAGGCGATACGATTATCGGCATCAAGGGACGTGTTGGTTTTGAGGCTGCTGCACCCAAACTGATTATCGAGGCTCATCGCCTGTTGGAGAAATCAACATTGTCAAAATGGCAGCAATACTGGAAAGACCAAGTCGCCAACTGGTATGGCATGTTCCTGCATGAGAGTCAGTATTTAGAGCCTGTAATGCCAGACATCGAGGCCATGCTGACTTCTTCGCAGCGTAACGTTACTGGTACTGCTATCTTGAAACTTCGTCCCTATGGTTTCGAGACTGTGGGAATTGATTCCACCAACGACCTGACGAAATCGAAGTTAGGAGAATATGGAGAGACACAGACAGGTTGGACTGCTGACGAGGCAAAGGGCTTCATCAAAGTTAGCTCTACCCCATTGCGTGTTTACTATGGAATCCATAAAGACGAGAAAAGATGATTAAAGTAGGCATATTAGGAGCAGCAGGCTATACTGGTGGAGAACTCATCCGCCTGTTACTGAATCATCCTGAGGCAGAGATAGTCTTTGCCAACTCTGAGAGTAATGCTGGCAATCTGGCAAGTGATGTGCACGAAGGATTGATTGGGGACACCGATCTAAAGTTCACAAATGAGATGCCCTTTGACAAAGTAGATGTTGTTTTCTTCTGCTTCGGACATGGAAAAAGTGAGCAGTTCTTGAAAGAACATACGATCCCATCCAACGTAAAGATTATCGATATGGCACAGGATTTCCGTATCCAAGGTAATCATGACTATGTCTATGGCTTGCCTGAGATCAACAAGGAAGAGGTTGCAAAGTCACAACACGTGGCTAACCCTGGTTGCTTTGCTACCTGTATCCAAGTAGCTTTACTTCCTGCCGCCAATCTGAACCTGTTGAAAGAAGATGTTGCTGTGAATGCCATCACAGGTAGTACAGGCGCAGGTCAGAAGCCAGGAGCCACCACTCATTTCTCATGGCGAAACAATAATCTGAGCATATACAAACCCTTTACGCATCAACATCTTGCAGAAATCAAACAAAGTATCAAGCAAGTACAAGGATACCTTGATGCCGATATCGATTTCATTCCCTATCGTGGTGATTTCGCTCGAGGCATCTTCTGCACAGCTGTCATTAAGACACCTGCTCCTGTGGAGGATGTGATTGATGCCTACAAAGAGTTCTATGCCAATGCTGCCTTCACACACTATAGCGACAATTCGTTAGACCTCAAACAAGTGGTGAACACCAACAAGGCTTTGGTACATGTGGAAAAATACGGCAACAAACTACTTGTCACTTCTGCTATCGATAATCTCTTGAAAGGTGCTGTTGGTCAGGCGGTACAGAATATGAACATCATGTTCGGCATTGATGAAACGGCAGGATTGAAACTCAAGGCTTCGGCATTCTAATGAAAAATATCAGTAATAATCGCATCATACTATACCCCGATGGTAAATACCGTTGGGTATATGAGTTGAATATGCTAAAGAACTATTCCATTCTCTTTGATGTATGGAAAGTATTTGGCATTACATTGATTATTATAGTTATTCTTTTTTTGATAATTGCCCTTTTCGATGGAGATTTCAGTCTAGATAATTTCTCAGGCATGTTCTTCTCATTGGGCATTGCGATAGGTATCATCCTTGTGCTTAGTGTAATTGGCTATTTCGTCTATGCCGCTATGTCTGGATGGAAATACGCAGTACTCTTCATTATGGATGAGAAAGAAGTGGTACACCAACAAATGCCTCGTACTATCAAAAAAGGACAACTCCTCGGTGAATTAGCGATGCTTGCTGGTGCAGCAACAGGAAAACCTGGCATCGTTGGAACTGGACTTTTAGCTAGGTCACACACCTCAATGACTTCCACCCTTGAGAATGTTGAGCGACTGATTCCATGTCGATGGATGAATCTCATCAAGGTGAACCAACTTCTTGCTAAGAATCGTGTCTATGTCACTGATGAAGACTTTGACTTCGTATACGATTTCCTTTGTACCCATTGTCCAAAAGCAAAGAAAGGATAGCATTATCAAAGAACTATCCAAAAAAGATGGGAGAAAATAACGATTTGTCGGATATTTGCAGTAATTTTGCAACGAATAATAAGAATCAGCACATGAAACTATTTGACGTATATCCCCTGTTCAATGTGAATATCGTAAAAGGACAGGGTTGTAAGGTTTGGGATGATCAAGGTCAGGAATATCTTGACCTTTATGGTGGTCATGCCGTCATTAGTGTCGGTCATTCCCATCCTCACTATATTAAAAAGGTAACTGAGCAACTGAACAAAATAGGGTTCTACTCGAACTCTGTCATCAACAAATTACAAGTAGAACTTGCTGAGCGCTTAGGACATATCAGCGGTTACGATGATTATCAGTTATTCCTAATTAACAGCGGAGCTGAAGCGAATGAAAATGCACTAAAACTCGCCTCGTTCACGAATGGACGCACTCGCGTGCTCTCTGCAGAGAAAGCGTTTCACGGAAGAACGAGTCTCGCTGTAGAAGTCACAAACAATCCAAAGATTATTGCCCCCATCAATGCCAATGGTCATGTCACCTATTTGCCAATGAACGACCTTCCTACCTGGGAGGCTGAGTTGCAGAAAGGAGATGTCTGTGCCGTTATCTTAGAATGTATCCAAGGTGTGGGTGGCATCAAACTCGCCACAAAAGAGTTTGCCCAAGGATTACAAAAACTCTGTAAAGAGCATAATACGGTTTTAATTTGTGACGAGATACAATGTGGTTATGGCAGAAGCGGTAAGTTCTTTGCTCACCAGTGGTTGGATATCAAGCCCGATATCATCACAGTAGCAAAAGGTATCGCCAATGGTTTTCCTATGGGTGCCGTACTTATTGCTCCAGATTTCCAACCTGTCTACGGACAGTTAGGCACTACCTTTGGAGGCAACCATCTTGCATGTGCTGCTGCCCTTGCTGTCCTTGATATTTTTGAGGAAGAGCATCTAGTAGAAAACGCCCATGAAGTCGGTGAGTATCTAATGGAAGAATTGAAAAAGATAGAGAGTCCACATATCCAAGATATTCGTGGTCGTGGTTTGATGATAGGTATTGATTTGGATATCCCCCATAAAGATGTCCGTCAACCCCTTATCTATCAAGAGCATTGTTTCACTGGCTGTGCAGGGACTAATATCCTGCGTCTTTTGCCACCACTATGTCTGACAAAGGAAGAGGCAGACCTATTTATTGAAAAACTGAAAAAAGTATTAGTATTATTATGAAGATAGCAATGATTGGTGCTGGTGCCATGGGTGGTGCCACCGTTGAAGGACTTATTAAGGGAGGGTACTTCAAGAATGAAGATATTACAGTAGCAGACCCTTCTCTGAAAATAGTAGAGAAGTTTGCCAAACAAGGTGTGTCAGTAACTACTGACAACCAGATGGCTGCACAGGATGCCGACATTGTCTGTGTCTGTGTCAAACCTTGGCTGGTAGAGAATGTATTGACAGATATCAAAGAAGTATTGAATCCTCAGAAACAGATACTCATCGTGATTGCTGCAGGAGTTTCCTCTGCACAAATCAAGGAATGGTTGCCTGACTGTCCGCCATTGTTTTTGGTGATTCCCAACATCGCTATCGCTCAAATGGCATCAATGACCTTTGTCGTTTCTATTGGGGCATCATCAGAACAAATACAGATTGTCAAGAGTATCTTCGGTGAGATGGGTAAAGTTCTGTTTACCGATGAGCAACATCTTGCTGCAGGCACGACTCTCGCTTCATGCGGTATTGCCTATGCGATGCGTTATATCCGTGCTGCCTCAGAAGGTGGCGTAGAACTCGGCTTTAAAGCTGACGATGCCAAACAGATTGTCATGCAAACAGTTAAAGGTGCTATTAAACTATTGACAGCCACTGGTCTGCATCCAGAGGAAGCCATTGACTTGGTAACGACTCCTGGCGGTGTCACAATCAAAGGGCTCAATGAGATGGAGCATGCTGGATTTACCTCTGCTGTCATCCGAGGATTGAAAGCGGGAGCAAAATAGTTGAAAATTTAAAGTTGATAGTTTAAAGGTTTAAAAGGTTTAAGGTTTAAAGATATTTTTAAGATATGGACGACCAGTTAAGACAAATCGGAGAACGGTTGCGCGGACTGCGTGATGTTCTTGACATTCCTGTGAGTGAAATGGCAGAAACCATCGGTATCTCAACGGAGAAGTATGAAAAGATAGAGGCTGGCGAGATGGATATCACCATCTCCAACCTGATGAAGATAGCACGCAAATACGGCGTATCTACGGAGGAGTTGATTTTTGCCGAATCACCACACATGAAGTCATACTATGTGACACGTAAAGGACAAGGTCTGTCTATCGAGCGAACGAAGGCATACAAGTACCAGAGTCTGGTAGGTGGCTTTGTCAATCACAAGGCAGATGTTTTCATCGTTACCGTTGAGCCGAAGCCCGGAGTCAGTACTATCTACAAGAACACGCATCCTGGACAGGAATTCAACCTCGTACTCGAAGGCTCGATGGAACTCTATATCGGCGGCAAGACCATTGTTCTGGAAGAGGGAGACAGTATCTATTTCGACTCCACCAAGCCCCATGGTATGCTCGCCATTGGCAATAAGGCGGTGAAGTTCCTTGCATTTACAGTAGAATAACACAAAGACTATGATAGAAAGATTTCTGAAGCAGACAAGCTTCTCCTCAGTGGAGGACTACAACAAACACTTGGAGTTCATCATCCCAGAGAACTTCAACTTTGCCTATGATGTGATGGATGAATGGGCAAAGGAGAGACCCGACGGACTTGCCCTGCTATGGACAAACGACCAAGGCGAGGAGATCCGCACTACATTTGCAGAACTGAAAGAGCAGACCGATCAAGCAGCATCTTATCTGCAAAGTTTAGGTATCGGCAAGAATGACCCTGTCATGCTCATCCTCAAACGTCGTTATGAGTGGTGGATAGTGATGCTTGCATTGTGTAAGATCGGTGCTATTGCAATTCCTGCCACCCACATGTTAACGAAGCATGATATCGTTTATCGCAACACTCGTGCCTCTGTTAAGGCAATTGTCTGTGTGGATGATTCTTATGTAACGGAACAGATTAAATTGGCAATCCCAGAAAGTCCTACGTTGAAAACAGTGATAGAAGTCTCAGAGAATTCTGAGATTTCAGAGAGCTCTGAGTTCTGGCATTCATGGAAAAGTGAGTGGCAAAAGGCTCCAGAATTCCATCGTCCTACCTTTGTCAATGACAATGATGACACGATGATGATGTACTTCACCAGCGGTACCAGCGGTGAGCCTAAGATGGTGGCACACGATTATCTCTATGCCATGGGACATCTGACAACGGGTGTCTTCTGGCATAACCTGCATGAAGGTTCCCTGCATCTGACAGTCGCAGACACTGGATGGGGCAAGGCTGCATGGGGTAAATTCTACGGACAGTGGTTTGCTGGAGCAACGGTCTTCGTCTTCGACCATGAAAAGTTCAATGCCGACACTTTATTACGTCAGATAGAGAAATACAAAGTAACCTCGTTCTGTGCTCCTCCAACTATCTATCGTTTCATGATCCGCGAGGATCTGAGCAAGTACGACCTCAGCCATCTCGAATATTGTTGCACTGCTGGTGAGGCGCTGAATCCTGCCGTCTTCGACAAACTCAAAGAGAAGATAGGTCTTAACATTATGGAAGGTTTCGGACAGACAGAGACGACGATGACCCTTGGCACGATGCCTTGGATGACACCGAAACCCGGTTCAATGGGTATTCCTAATGCCCAATATGACATAGACCTGTTGCGAGCAGACGGTACCTCTTGTGAGGATGGTGAAAAAGGTGAAATCGTTATACGTGTTGGTGACAAGAAACCCATCGGTCTGTTTAAAGAATACTATCGTGACCCAGAACTTACTAAGGAGGCTTGGCACGACGGCATCTACCATACAGGCGATATGGCATGGCGCGACGAGGACGGCTATTACTGGTTTGAAGGCCGTATCGACGATGTCATTAAATCGAGTGGCTACCGTATCGGCCCGTTCGAGGTAGAGAGTGCCTTGATGACTCACCCTGCCGTCGTAGAATGTGCCATCACTGGTGTTCCTGATGATATCCGCGGTATGGTAGTCAAAGCAACTGTCGTCCTCGGCAAGGAATGGAAAGACAAAGCCGGCGAAGACCTTGTCAAAGAGTTGCAGCAACATGTCAAGAAAGAGACTGCACCATATAAATATCCGCGTATTGTCGAATTCGTCGACGAACTTCCCAAAACTATCAGTGGTAAGATTCGTCGCGTGGAAATCAGGAACAAAGACAAGCAGAAATGAAGCAACGTATAGTAGTAAAAGTAGGATCCAACGTATTGACACGTCCAGACGGAAAACTGGATGTAACACGCATGTCGGCACTCGTCGATCAGATAGCGTGGTTACGCCAGCACAACTACGAGGTTATTCTTGTATCCTCTGGTGCGATGGCTTCTGGACGCGGAGAACTAAAGGTTGACCATGACATGGACTCTGTCGAGCAACGTCAGCTGTTCTCTGCCCTTGGACAAGCAAAACTTATCGGCCTCTATTACGACCTGTTCCGCGAGTATCATATGCATGTCGGACAAGTTCTTACTATGAAGGAAAACTTTGAGCCAGGGGAACAGTACGAGAACCAGCGTGCCTGTATGACAGTGATGTTGGAACATGACGTATTACCTATCGTTAATGAAAACGATACTGTGAGTGTCACCGAGTTGATGTTTACTGATAACGACGAGTTGTCTGGCCTGATAGCCCGTATGATGAATGCGGATACGCTGATTCTACTTTCTAATATCGACGGCATCTATACCGGGCAACCTGACGATCCTACTTCACAACTAATCCGTAATGTAGAACCTGGAACAGATCTCAGTCAGTATATTCAGACTGAGAAGAGTGCTTTCGGACGGGGTGGTATGCACTCAAAATATACTACCGCCAACAAAATTTCTTTGGAAGGCATCCGTGTCATCATTGCCAATGGTGAGCGTGAAAACGTCCTCGTCGATTTAATACAGAAGAAACAAGAAATACCTCATACGGAATTTATACCTAAGCAACTATGAATTTGACAGATACTTTTAAGAATGTCAAGGTAGCAAGCAAAAATCTTGCCCTCCTGACAGACGAACAACGCAACGAGATTCTGAATGCCGTCGCTGATACTATTATCGACTTCAAAGAACGTGTCCTTGTCGCCAATGAGAAAGACTTGGCGAAGATGGATCCCAAGAATCCGCTATACGACCGTCTGCAACTGACAGATAAACGATTGGATGACATTGCCGCTGACATGCGTAATGTCGCCTCACTCCCTACCCCATTAGGACATATTACGAAAGAGAAAACCCTACCCAACGGACTGCGTCTCTGTCGGGTGTCTGTTCCCTTCGGTGTTATCGGCATGATTTATGAGGCACGTCCCAATGTAACTTTCGATGTCTTCTCGCTCTGTTTCAAGAGTGGCAATGCCTGTGTCCTGAAAGGCGGTAGTGATGCCGATTTATCAAATCAGGCTTCTGTAGAACTGATTCATGAAGTATTGGAACGCTTTGGTGTGAATCCTGATGTTGTTACGCTCTTACCTGCTACTCATGAAGCTACTGGTGAGATGCTGAATGCCGTCGGATATATAGACCTCTGTATTCCACGTGGCGGTCGCCGCCTGATTGACTTCGTCCGTGATACTGCACGTATTCCTGTCATCGAAACTGGAGCAGGCGTTGTCAACACTTATTTCGACAAAGATGCAGACTTAGAGATGGGCAAGGCTATTATCTGTAATGCGAAGACCCGTCGTGTTAGTGTCTGCAATGCTCTCGATTGTCTTCTCATACATGAGGAGCGACTTGGCGACTTGGTAGAATTGGTAAAGCCTTTACTTAACCATAAAGTAACACTCTATGCAGATGCTCCGTCCTATCAGATACTGACAGGAAACTATCCGAGCATTCTGCTTCGTCCTGCCACCGAGGATTCTTTCGGTACGGAGTTCATGGACTATAAGATGGCTATCAAGACCGTTACGTCACTGGAAGAGGCACTAGCACATATCGATCAATATGGTTCTGGACATAGCGAGGCGATTATCACTCAGAACGAAGAGGCTGCCCGTAAATTCCAACAACATGTAGATGCAGCCTGTGTCTATTGGAATGCTCCCACCTCGTTTACCGACGGTGCACAGTTCGGTCTTGGTGCAGAGATAGGTATCTCTACGCAGAAACTCGGTCCCCGTGGTCCTATGGCATTAGAGGAGATTACTACTTATAAATGGCTCATCGAAGGCGAAGGCCAGATCAGAGCATAATAATCGGAATATTCAGAATAATCAGAGTAATCAGAATTTATGAGAACTTTCATCAACGTAGAAGACATAGGTCCGCTGGAGAAAGCGCTGGAGGAAGCACAAGAAATCAAGAACGACCGTTTCAAGTATCAGCATCTGGGGAAGAATAAGACCCTGATGATGATATTCTTTAATAATAGTCTTCGCACACGCCTCTCTACCCAGAAAGCTGCCATGAACCTTGGCATGAACGTTATAGTACTTGACGTAAATGCTGGAGCATGGAAGTTAGAGACAGAGCGTGGCGTTATTATGGATGGTGACAAGAGTGAGCATTTGCTAGAGGCGATTCCCGTCATGGGTTGCTATTGTGACATGATTGGTGTACGCTCTTTCGCAGGACTGACAGATCGCGAGTACGATTATGCCGAAACTGTGCTGAATCAGTTTATCAAGTATAGCGGTAAACCCGTCTTCGCTATGGAGACAGCCACCGTGCACCCTCTTCAGGCTTTTGCTGACTTGATAACAATTGAAGAATACAAAAATGTCAAGCGACCCAAGGTCGTCCTAACATGGGCACCCCACTGCCGCGCCTTGCCGCAAGCAGTTCCTAACTCTTTTGCCCAGTGGATGAATGCCGCTGATGTTGATTTCGTCATCACGCATCCTGAGGGTTATGAGTTGGACTCGAAGTTCGTAGGTAATGCTCGTATAGAGTACGACCAGCGGAGGGCCTTTAAAGGTGCTGACTTCGTCTATGCAAAGAACTGGTCAAACCCTGGTGTGACAAATCTTGCCGACTATGGTAAGATCACCTCCAAGGATATGTCGTGGACCGTTGATACCGAGCATATGTCATGGACCAATGATGGTAAGTTCATGCACTGTCTGCCCGTTCGCCGTGGACTTATCGTTACAGACGATGTCATCGAGAGTCCTAATTCCATCGTTATTCCTGAGGCTGCCAATCGCGAGATCAGTTGCTCTGTGGTTATTAAGCGTATGCTCGAAGCCTTATGATTTCCTTTGAGTGCGATTACAACAACGGGGCACATCCGAAGGTGTTGGAGAACCTTATTAAGTATAATGAGGCGAGAACCACCCCTTATGGTTTTGATATTTTTAGTGAACGTGCCAAAGAGCGCATCCGCGAGGCTTGTGGTATGCCCGATGCCCAGATATTTTTCCTGACAGGTGGCACACAGACTAATGCTACTACCATTGACTCGATGCTCTATCAGTATGAAGGTGTCATCTGCGTAGAGACAGGACATATCAATGTCCATGAGGCTGGTGCAGTAGAATTTACGGAACATAAGATTATCACTCTGCCGGGCAATCAGGGTAAAATGGACGCAAAAGTGCTTGACAAGTATCTTGATGACTTCATGCACGACGGCAACAACGCCCATGCCGTTTATCCAGGACTGGTATATATCACCTTCCCTACAGAGTTAGGAACACTCTATACTGCCCATGAACTGAACGACATCTATCAGGTTTGTAAGCGATATGACATACCGCTCTACATTGACGGGGCACGCTTAGGTTATGGACTGATGGCAGAAGACAATGACATCACATTACCCTTCCTTGCCCACCATTGTGATGTGTTCTATATCGGCGGCACAAAACTTGGAGCATGGTGCGGCGAGGCAGTCGTTTTTACGAACCGTCAGGCACACAAACACTTCTTCTCCATTCAGAAACAACATGGTGCTGTTATTGCCAAGGGCGCACTAATTGGTTTGCAGTTCGAGGCACTCTTTACTGATAACCTCTATTTCAACCTTGCTCGCCATGCCAATGAAATGGCAATGCGAATGAAGCGGCTGTTTCAGCAGAAAGGTTTTGAGTTTTATTTGGACTCTCCCACCAACCAACAATTCATCATCTTACCCGATGCCTTGGTCGAAAAACTCTCTCAGCAAGTGGAGTTTACCCATTGGGGGCAAACCTCTGGTCATCGCACCATCTGCCGTTTCGTCACCAGTTGGGCGACAACGGAAGAGGAATTGCAGGAGTTGGAAAAGATTCTTCAATAATTATCGTAAAGAAAACACACGCTCTTTCTTTCCCTCGTAAGTAGGAAGGGTCAAGCGAATAGTGTCCAATTGGACAGTATCGGGAAGAAGGATGCTGACGTAACGGCGGCTGGTATAGTATTCGGGAACGCCACACTGGTCGTGCAACAGACGGAAACAGGCTGTACGAGTCTGGTCGTCATTCAGTCGGATGGTATCTTGAGAGAGGGCAATTTTCTGCGTGCCGTCATTATCATCTGCCTGTCCTGTCTTCAACAAAAGAGCAAGATTAAGGTACTTACCGTTCTTGCTCAGCCACGCACTTTCCATCCCAACAGGGTCTTCAGGCTGCTCCTTCAGTTGCCAGTGACGGACGGCACGAAGCGTAGGCACTGCACCTAACGACATACTCTCTGCTGTTGTCTCCGAGATCTTATTGAAATAAAGCAGGGCACGATAGACGGTGTCTGCTGTCTGTATCCACGAAGCGACAACGGAAGGTGTCAACGTAAAGCGCGCACCATCATCGGTCACAAAGGCAATACCCTCTTTCTGTCCATTGACAGTCAAGTCAACCAATTCCGCCTGCATCAGTGAGTACTTACCCTCACCTTTGTCATAACTGTCTGTAGTACAGCCTATCAATACGGGCAACCATAAAAAGGCTGCATATATAAACTTCTTCATTGGGCAGCAAGATAGTTACGGAGTGGATTTGCATACATGGTCAACATACGCTCACGGAGGAAAGCCTCATCCTTATCAGGGATGTTGATTTTCGCAAGTTGACCTGAAAGATACTGTTCGAAACGCTCAACGTCAGCGGGAGTGTAACAACTAGTGTATTTAGGATTTCCTGGATTATCAAGAAAATCTAAAGCAATATAGTTACAAGGATAGAGACGGTAGTGGCGATGTATCTCGGTGTCCATGCGTTGGGCTACCGCCTTAAAAAACTCATTCTTAGGCAAATCCTTCAATTCATCAAGCCATGTAATAATAGGAGCGGCACAATGGTAGTGAACTCGTCCCTTATAGCCAAAGATGCCTGTCTTCATATTATCGAGGTCGTCCTGACGGCTCTTCTTAAAAGCAGGATTGTCACGCTTCTGCTGAAACTCCTGTGCCTTCAGATAGTCGCAAGGATCAAACTCATAACTGATAGTGAGAGGAACGATGTTCAAGTCGCGGAGTTTGTCAGCCATTTCACCTTCACCTCCCATAGCCAGCATCTTCAAAACAGAATCTTGGGTACGGTCATCTGAGTCCTTTGCCCTTCCCTCTCGCTGGGCAATCCAAATATTCTCTTTCTTCTGAGTAACAGCATAATGAATATAACTGCTCATCAACTGACTGCTACGCATCATCTCATGTGCCGTCAGTCCGCGACGAACGGTAAATGCCTTGTTCATACGTACCAACCGTTTAATCCAAGGATAAATCAACAGGTTGTCACCGATACCGATTTCTACCGTTGTCGGATAACCTTTCTTATTCAGCATCACGTCAAGGAAAGCAGAATCAAGAACTATGTCACGGTGATTACTTACGAAGGTATAACGACTATCGGGTTGTTGGTGAATAGCATCATCCTCAAAATCCAAGCCGTCGGTATATTTACGGACGAAATACCAGACTATGGGTTTCATGAAACGCAACTGGAAGTCCAATGGTGTCTTTACGCCGATGAAGGCAAGACGCAATAAACCGTTGCGAAAAGACTTAGGCAACCAAGGTACAAAACCTTTCAGCAACAGAGAGAACTGACGGTCGTTAATCAGTTCCTCAAACGCCTGTTTCATCTCCCCTTCCACATAGGGGCGTATCTCATCAAACTCTGCTGGTATAGTCATACGATTAGAACTGGTTTTCTACGATGTCCGTCAGTACATCTGTCATAGAGAGACCTGCAGCCTTCACCTGCTGGGGAATGAAACTCGTCGCAGTCATGCCTGGGGTTGTATTCACCTCCAACATATATATCTTACCTTCTGGTGAGATGATATAATCGATTCGGATGATACCGTTGCAGTGCAGGATGTCATAGATATGACTGGTAATCTCACGTACGCGACGAGTCAGACTCTCACTGATACGAGCTGGTGTAATCTCCTGAACTTGTCCGTTATACTTGGCATTATAATCGAAGAACTCATTCTGGGTGACAACCTCCGTAATAGGGAAAGGAACAGATTTCGTCTTTGTCTTATAGATACCCATCGTAATCTCAGTACCTTTGAGGAATTGCTCAACCATGATTTCATCACTCTCCAGCATTGCCTTGCGGATGGCAGGAGCCAATTGATCTGCCTCCTTGACTTTCGACACTCCGAAAGAAGAACCATCTGTGGCCGGTTTGACAAAACAAGGCATTCCGATACGCTGTTCGATTTCATCGTCGCTCACCAGTTCCTCATAACCCTTGCGAATCAACAGAGAGTCGGCAACGAGGATACCATAGGCACGCAGATACTGGTTGAGTACAAACTTATCAAAAGTAATGGCCTCCACCAACACGCCACTGGTGCTATAGGGTACTCCTACCAAATCGAAATAGCCCTGCATGATACCATTCTCTCCAGGAGTACCGTGAATGGTAATATAGGCATAGTCGAAACGTTTTGCCTTGCCATTCTCCACAAACGAGAAATCATTACGGTCAATACGTGTTGTCGTTCCGTCATGCAGTTCGACATTCCAGTTCTGACCTTTCACATCCACAATATACACATCATACCGCTCTTTGTCGAAGAACGAATAGATGCCTTGTGCGGAGCGCAATGAAACATCGTGCTCCGATGAGTCGCCACCACAGACGATGGCTATAACACGTTTCAAATTTTTCATATATTACTTTATTTTCGTTATTACGTTATTATGAGTATATTTCCTCCATTTCTCAACAAGTGCTTCCATATCATCAGCTAGAGGCGATGTAAAGTCCATTTGTTCTTTCGTCACAGGATGAATGAATCCCAATGTACGAGCATGCAGAGCCTGACGACAGCAGAGTTTAAAACAGTTCTGGATATATGCCTTATAGGACGCAGTACGCTCTCCACGCAGAATCTCTGTTCCTCCATAACGCTCATCACCGAACAACGGATGCCCGATATGTTTCATGTGGGCACGAATCTGATGCGTACGTCCAGTCTCCAAACGACACTCCACCAAGGTCACATAACCAAAACGCTCCAGAACCTTATAATGAGTAATCGCACTCTTTCCTATCTCTGAACCCGGCGGGAAGACTGCCATCCGCAAACGGTCTTTCGGGTCACGTCCGATATTTCCTTCAATACGTCCTGTCTCCTCTGTGAAGTTTCCCCACACCAAAGCATTATAACTCCGATGTGTATCATGATTGAAGAACTGAGCACCCAACTCCGTTTTCGCCTCTGGTGTCTTTGCTACAACCAACAGACCACTAGTATCCTTGTCGATGCGATGTACCAGTCCCACAGATGGGTCGTTGGGGTCATAGGTCGGCAAGTCACGCAAATGCCACGCAATTGCATTGACTAATGTACTATGAAAGTTTCCACATCCAGGATGTACCACCAGCCCTGCTGGTTTGTTAATCACCATCAATTGGTCATCCTCATAGACAATATCCAGAGGCATCTCCTCTGGTTCTATTGTTGTATCATAGTGCGGGCGGTCGAGCATCAAAGTAATTACATCACCCGGGCGTATCTTATAGTTACTCTTGACAGGCTTATCATTTACATGAATGAAACCTGCATCCGCCGCCTTTTGTATCCTGTTACGAGAGGAATGCTGAACATGTTCCGACATATACTTGTCTATGCGGACAGGTTCTTGTCCACGATCCACTTCCATCCGTAAATGCTCGTAGAGTTCACCTTGCCCTTCCGCATCGTCTTCTTCCAAGAGTATGTCGTCCAGTTCCTCTTCCATAAGATATTCCAAAATCTTTATTCGACACCCGTAGGCGGTCCTTTGACTTCCTCAAACTCATCCACTTCACTCATTCCCTCTGTCGGATCAATCGCATAAGTTGGATCCACAAATTCAACATCCTCTGACTCGTCATAATTGCCTTTCCCTATCATTAATGTCAAAGGATAGTCGATAGGAATACGGTCGCCGTTCGACACTCTTCGTCCACGACAGACAATACCATACACCCAATCTTTCTCACCAACCACCAGTTGTGGTTGAGTCAATTTGAATCCCATTGCCATCAGTTTTGCTTCCGCTTCACGGTAACTGGAATTATCGACAATATCAGGAATAGCAAATGTTGGAGACGATGGTGAATTGACAGTTACATAAATTGTATGTCCGGACTTCACTCTCGTACCAAATCCGGGTGTTTGGGCAAGAATACAGTCTGCTTGCATCGTTTTTACATAACCAGAGTCACTGACGACGATATTCAGTCCCTCCTCTTCCAACAAAAGCCTTGCTTTTAAGTAAGTCATGCCTTTGAGCTCTGGTACTTCAATACCTTCTCCATGATGTGTATAGATATCTAAAACTAACTTCACTCCCATGCACAGAAGTACAATCACTACCGCCATCGCAAGCAGATGAAGTAGAAGATAATGGCTGGCAACTTTACCAAAGAATTCCTTTACGTTCATTCTTTATTATAATAATGTGATTATCTAAACGACAAAAGTACAAAGAATTATCGACATTGCCAAATGATAGACAAAAAAAAATCGAGAGTTGACTTCTTGTCATACTCCCGACATTTTTCTCTTACTCCTATTTTTATGGAGATTACTTTCCATGATGCTCGTCAGAAACGGTCAACTTCTTACGACCTTTTGCACGGCGAGAAGCCAATACGCGACGACCATTCTTTGATGCCATACGCTCACGGAAACCATGCTTGTTCACGCGACGGCGATTGTGCGGCTGAAATGTTCTTTTCATTGTCTTATCTTATTTTATTGTTATTATTCGTCAATTCGGGCTGCAAAATTACAGAATTATTTCGAATTACGCAAGTTTTCGGTAAAAAAAGATAGAAAATAGGAAAATAAATCGTACCTTTGCACCCGCAAAAAGAACATTTACATATTAAAATAGTTATTTTTTTATGATTAACTCACAAGACATTAAGAAAGGAACCGCTATCCGTATGGATGGTTCTATTTGGGTTTGCATTGATTTCCAGCACCGTAAGCCAGGAAAAGGTAACACCATCATGAACATTAAGTTGAAGAATGTTACTGACGGTCGTGTACTGGAGCGTCGTTACAACATCGGTGAGAAACTTGAGGACGTTGTCATTGAGCACCGTGACTATCAGTACCTTTATGAGGATCAAGAGGGTCGTATCTTCATGAATCAGGAAACTTTTGAGCAGATTCCCATTGCCAACGACCTCGTCATTGGTCATGAGTATATGAAGGAAGGTGATGTTGTTTCTGTTGTCAGTGACACTACCGACGGTACTATTCTCTATGCAGAGATGCCCGTGAAGACCATTCTTCGTGTTACTCACTCTGAACCTGGTATCAAGGGCGACACTGCTACCAACACCCTGAAACCCGCAACGTTGGAGACTGGTGTGGAAGTTCGTGTTCCTTTGTTCATCAATGAGGGTGACCTTGTTCAGATTGATACCCGTGACGGTTCTTATCTGGCACGCGCTAAGGAATAAATGAAGTATTCTGTCATCGTCCCTGTATATAATCGCCCTGATGAAGTGGACGAGTTGCTTGAGAGTCTCTGCTCTCAAACACTCAAGGACTTCGAGGTGGTGATTGTAGAGGACGGGTCGGAAAAGACTTGCAAGGATATTTGCGACAAGTACGCAAGCATCCTTGATTTGCATTATTACTATAAGGACAACAGCGGTCCCGGACAAAGTCGTAACTACGGTGTAGAGCATGCCAATGGCGACTACGTGATTATCCTTGACAGTGATGTGGTATTGCCTGAGAATTATATGATGGCGATAAACTCTCAACTTCCAACTCTCAACTTTCAACTAGTATGTTGGGGGGGGGCTGATGCTGCCCATCCTTCGTTCACTCCCGTCCAGAAAGCCATCTCTTATTCGATGACTTCCTTCTTTACGACTGGTGGTATCCGTGGCGGTAAGAAAAAACTCGATAAGTTCTATCCTCGTTCTTTCAATATGGGTATCCGAAAGGATGTGTATCTACAATTAGGAGGTTTCTCGAAGATGCGTTTTGGCGAAGACATCGATTTCAGTTATCGTATGGTGGAGGCAGGCTATCAACCCCAGCTGTTTAAGTTCTTTCGACAGGTCTATAACAGCGGTATCGCACGTATCAATTTAGAAAAGCGTCATCCTGGTACCATGAAACTTGTTCATCTGTTGCCTATGGTTTTCACGGTGGGAGTCATCGCACTCATCCTCATCTCCGCTGTCGGACGTGCTCTCATGTACTACGTCGACCGCGACCAGTTCTATTGGATGTGCTTCGCTCCTTGGTTACCTCTTTTATTATATAGCCTCGTCATCCTTATCGACTCAACCATTCAGAACAAGAGTTTGAAAGTCGGTCTGCTAAGTGTCCCTGCCGCCTTTGTCCAGTTGATGGGCTACGGATTCGGGTTCATTGAGGCTTGGTGGAAACGATATGTACAGAGAAAAGACGAGTTCCAGGCTTTTGAGAAAACATTCTATCAATAATCATCTTAAATTTATCAACTATCAACAATGGATAAATTAAGTATCAATCAATGGGCTGAGGAAGATCGCCCA
>CADCEW010000040.1 GCA_902800585.1 uncultured Prevotellaceae bacterium | reverse complement strand
AAAAACAAAAGGAATGGGAAAACAAAAAAGGAGTGCTTATCTTATCGTGTCAGACTGAATTTCAATGAAAGACCGAAGTCGTGGGTAGTGGTCGGATAACTGCTGGAAGACAGTAATGGTGTGTTGGTCTGGCGATCGTAATAGGCACTAATGGTCAACAGGCGAGACAGCGTATAGTCTGCCATGAAGGATATCTTCAAAGCAGTGTTTCCACTACTTGCCGAACTGGTTCGTGTGGCGATGTCACGAGTAATGGCAGCCTGTTTGCGCAAAGAGAAGTCAAGGCGCATATTCAGGTCATGATTGACACCCGTCTTTGGAGCACTGCTGGTACTCGACTTGGAGTCCTGTGTATTCTTCTTGTTGCCTCGTTGTGCTTTTTTGATCTTTCTGTTACCACTGGCACCAAAGATATTGAAGTCGCTAATCTTATAGGCAAGACCTATGACCAAGTCGTTGGAACGACTCTCATTGATCTGGATACTCGTCATGGAGAGGTTGAGGACACGTGTACTACGATACTCCACCTTCGCTGTCAGATTATTATAGAAAGTGACATCGACACCAATCAAAGGAGCAAACGACTCGTTGATGCTCACTGTCGGAACGCTAAACCCATGTTGAGAAGTGACACCAGCCTTAGCGGTGTAACTACCTACGGCATAGACACTCTTGTAGGAGTGGTTGAGGGTGACACTCTTGAAATGGTCGCGGAACCACGGGAGTTTAGAGAGTCCAGTATATCGGAGGGTCCAGTTGGGTAACAGACGAGTGAGTGCAGGGAAGAAACTCAGACCGCCTCCACTGCTGGTATAAGTAGAGAGGAAGGCAGGTATCATGACACTGGCACTATAGGGGTCAACATCTGTTCCGTATTTTGCTTCTGCCTGCTGCTGGAAAGACTCCAGAGCGTTACAGAAGCGTTCGAAGGAAGCGGAGTAGTAACCGTTATTGGCATCGCCCAAACCTTCAAAGGCTGACTTCAAGGATACTGTCGTCATCGTGAACGTTCCACTCTGGGTGGCAGGCATACCTTTATACATATACTGGATAGACTTCGCCTTTGTTTCTGTACGACTGGCATTCAAGTCAATCTTCAAGTCACGGATCGGTTCCAGTGTGGCTTTCAGTTGCAAATCTGTCGTCAGATTAGTCGTAGCTGGCGTTGCCACACTGTCTTTTAACAACAACCATCCGTTATTATAAGCCTTCTCGATATAACTGTCATCAATCAGTCCGAAAGCGAAATCCAGACCAGGTGCCAGCACGCCGCCTGTCCTTTGTCCGAAAGCATCTCCAATATTCGGCAAGAAGCCTGGGATGGACATCGCATAATTCTGACGATAAGAGACACTTATTGAACGTACCATCATCAGAAAACGGGCAGCCGACTGGGCAGGCTTGTACCACCATTGGTTTTCGGTAGGTCTCTTGGGTGAGATGCTCAGCATCAACTGAAGGGTGTCTCTGTTCTTGATACGAATCCTATTATCGTCGAGAACCTTGTATTTCAGGTTATATTTCTTTCCGTCCTTGGTACGTGCAGTGACATTCACTCTCTTTGATTTCTTTCCATGGTTCACAATAATGGCAGAATCTAATGTCAGGGTGACTTCCTTCTGCCAAGCATCCTTGTTCTTGGGCAATATCTTCTCTTCCTTACTATTACTCTTATCCTTATCTTTGTCCTTCTCGTTCTTATTGGATTTCTTCTTGTTGTTCCTTTGTGTTGAGGACGCCTTCTTAAACCTATCGTTGGCTTTCTTCAGGAAAGGTATATGGTTATACAAGGTCTCCATATTGAAGTTGCCATTGATATTCAACTGTCTGTTGTTGGCAATGGTATTACCCAGATTCGTTCCATCATCAAGGTCTGTACCACGTACCCAGTTATAGGTGGCCGTATAGGAAGCATCACTGGTAACCCAATCGAAGATAGGCAGTTTGTTAAGGGGCAACTGCAGGGAGGCTGTAAACGATTGTTGGTAGTCGAGAGGCGTTCCGAAATGACGGATACTCTGCCATACCGAGTCTTTCCATGCCTCATAACGCTCAGGATAGAGGTCTTTATTGATGGGGGTATAAGGCTCTTCTATCTGTGCATGTGTGGCAGACTGGAAACTCATGTGCAGGTTCTTCGTCAAGTCCCAGCGAATAGCGAACTCACGATTCCACAAGAACTGCTCGTTGAAGGTCAATGGCAGCTTCTGTCCCTGCAGGTCTTCCATGTCACGCTCCTGCAACTCATAATAGTTACGCAGCATCTCTGTGTTGAAGGAGATGTTCTGCGGCAACCAGTTCAATCCGAACTGTTGGGGATACTGTGCCCATTTCGACTTACTCTTCATCTTCTTGAAGGGTTCCCAAGGCTTATAGACAGGAGAATAGTTATAACTCAGTGAACCACGCCACTGGTCTTCTTTCTCATAAACAGTAGTCTCTCCTGTCGTATAGCGATGTGAATGGCTATAGGAGAAGGAGAAGTTGGCAGGGTCATAAGGCATGGGATGGCGTTTCGTCTTGATACCCACACGGACATTAGAGAGTGAGAAATTGGTATTGGTTGTCTTGGTGACAGCAATGCTCTCAATAGAGTCGCGTTCATGTTTGTCAGGAATGGCATCCAATGCCTCTTTCAATTCCAAGTCCGTATCCATCGGATTATATTTGGGACGCCTCTCCTCCTTCGATACAGAATAATAAAGAGGTGCACTGACCTTTGCTTTGTCAGGGAAGAACTTACCCAGTTCTATATTCGCTGTGACAGAATATGACTTGTAATCGTCAGTAGAGCGTTGCAGGACACCTTCCTCCAATCCACCGAATCCGTTCGTCATGATCTTTCCAGTCACGTTGACCGTTCCGACATCCGATAGTTGCAAGTTCAAGGCACCACTGGCAGCCCATCCTCCCTTGCTGTTGAATTCCATCATGCGCAACTCATCAACCCACATCTCTCCAGATTTCTGTTCATGGGAGATATTACGCACACCAATCATCATCGTCTTCACTTCTCCCAAGGAAGGATTACCCAAGATACTGACTGTATTCTCAGGACGATTGGGGTCTGCCTTGGAATACAGTTGGTTATAAGAGGCTCCACCAGTAGAACGTGACTTGTTGCGTTCTTTCTTGATGTCAGTAAAAACAGTAAGGTCGACATCCAGCATGTTCTTTTCCGGCCAGACCATACGACAATCCTCTACATTATATTTATTATAGTCGTTACGATCAGGGGTCAGTGAGAGCGGAATCAGATACTCGTAGTAGTTGTTCTTATAGTCATTACCCAATCGGATGAACATGGCAAGGTCGCCATCCTTCAGGTTGGTGACATCGTCAAGGACATGGTTCTCATGCACAAACATCTGTAAGTGTTTATAGCGACGAAGGTCTAAAAGCGTATTCTTATAGACAGCCTTCGACTCATTAGGTGCCAGGTTCTTGACGACCAAGTTCATGGACTGCTCATTCTCTTCCACCAACTGAGGTTGTGAGGGGTCTGTGGCACGAGTGATACCAGGAGGCAACACGTAGTTGACAGGGCGTTTGTCGTTATTCTCCTCAATATTCACGGCACTGACCTCAAAGGTTCCTGTCTGTGCGGCACCCGTCAAAGGCTGTCCGTAAATACGCCACTCACCACGTACCAAGTCAAGAGAACCGAAACGAAGCACGATGGGATGCTTGAACTTCGTGAGGAACATACGCATGAAGCGGATGCTCGTGAAATCACTGAAGTTACCTACACTCTCTACATATCGATCTAAAGGAATACGGAACTGGTACCATTTCACAGTCTCTCGATTACCGTTACGCAAGACAACGCTTGCCTCCCTGACATCGGTAATGAAGTTACGTCCCTGTACCAAATCTTCAGGACGGATACTTACCCGATACTGGAAGAAACGCTCGTACTCGTTTAGTGTGAAGTCCTGATTGATATCCTCCACGTCTGGATAAGTCTTGTAACTCGTATCATAGCCCTCAGTCTGCTGTTCACTGTCAGGCGAGTTGCCTTGTGGTAGGTTGATGCGTTTATAACGCTCCAAGATGGAAGCCTTTCGTGCATCAAGGTCTGAACCACGGAAATAATGATAGTTATCGTTGGCAGGGTCGGCATTCCATGCAGCGCGCAGACTGTCATTGACATTGATTCCGTTAAGGAAATTGGCATAGGCAGGCTGTGTCCGTTCCTCTTCATCAATCAAACCATTCAGTCCGACATCCTGCTTGGCACGAGAACCTGGAGAAGTAGCGAAAGCGTAGGTCTGCGTAGTACTGTAAGGAACCTTACCCCATGCAGAATATTTGAAATTACCCGTTCCGTCCACAGGCATGGTACTCTCTGCGAACTTCTTTCCGTCACGCAACACATCCTCGCTGACCTCACCGAGATCAATATATAAATCACCACCATAATCCGAGGCTATTCCTTCGCGAGAGGTGTAGATAAACGGATCCAAAAGCCAGAACTCGATATATTCGATGTTGGCCATCTCAAAGTCATTGGTATCCAGTTTACGCATCATACCACCCCATCGTTGTTGCGGATTACTGAGTTTTCCGTCAAAATCCATGTCTGTCGTCAGATTATAGGGTCCACGTTCCTCAGGATAGTAGGCGAGATTAAGGATAGGTAGTGTTGCCGTGGCTCCACTATACGTACTCTGTTGACGATTAGGATAGAGTTCACTGACATAGACAGCACGTACGTAGTGGTTGGACAATTGCTCCAAGTCGCTCTTGATATGACTGGGGGTCAAAGAAGAAGAACGATAGGTGAACAGCGGGTCGATATTATACCATGCCAACAAAGCGCGATTAAAACCACTCGTCACGGAGTCTTTATCGGCATATTCAGGGAACATTCTACTATTAGGTACACTGGAGAGAGACCATGACCTCGGCTCGCTGACATCAATACCGTTCTTGGCATTCTCGAAGTCATCGATATACGAGGCATTATCCTGTGTACCTCCTGCCTGTCCTGCAATCAGATGGGCGAATTCTCCTGTAAAAGATATTTGGGAGGGTTGCGTACAATGCAGAAAAGGTAGTTTGTTGAGCATGTTGGTAAGCCACTGACTCTCATGCTTCCAGTTGATGTTCACACCCCACAATGTGTTCTTGAGCGGCTCTGATCCCATCATCACCTTGGATGTCAGTGTCTGTTCTGACAAGTGTTGAAAGGTACCACCTATCTGCAAGTCTTTCGAGAACTCGTATTCCCAGTTCAGTCCCAGCATCGTCTTACGTTGCATGCCATAGTCGGTATTACTCTCCAGAGACACGCTGACATTCGTTCCTGCATCAATGATACTCTGATTGAGGATGGTAACCTCACCAGCGGAATAGTCGACACTATAGTCAGAGCCTTCTGTGAGAACAACACCACCTGCTGTTACGACCACGGAACCCTGTGGCACATTATACGCACCCAAAGAAATCACATTGGCGGAAGTGCCCTTGAACTGTCCTATCAGCAGGTATTTGTTCTTATCCGCCAACTGCTTGGCGGCTGTCCTTGTCGTATCATAGAGTTCGTAGAACACATACTTGCTGATCTTGTCCTCAGAAACATGATGCAACTTGAGGAAGTCGTAGAGCGTCTTGCCGAAAGGTTCTACGGAGGGGAAGAACACACGTCCTTCGCTGACAGTATAACCTTCCACATAGTCGAAATAGCCGTTGGGGTGTGCGCGATTGTTGTTATCCAGGCGGTCACAACCTAATCCTTTGAGCAGGGTGATATCCTTCACGGTGGGTTCAGGAATATAGTTCAGGTAGACACCTGCCGTATCACTCTGGAACTTAATATCAAGTTTAAATCTTGTCTTTTCGACATTAGAGGCGAGATAATAGACGTTTTTCATCATCAGCGACCAGTTTTTCTGCAGCGGATTGTTACTGGTATTCTTCAACGTCTTGACGAAGAGTGCATCACCTGCACGGGTAAAATCACTGGCAAACTCTCCCACCTGGTATGTCATTCCATTATAAGTGAACTCATAAGCGACAGCCAGCACTTGGTCTGTCTGTAAAGTCGTTTTCAGGGAGATATATCCTAACGCCTTGTTGACAGTATACTCAGAACTGGTCAACAGGCGTGCCGATGCCAACTTCTCATAATCTACGCCACCACTGAAATCCGGAATAGCATCCAACACCGTAGATGTCTGGTCGATATTACGAGCATCGGGATAGTTTGTTATCATCTCGTTATACTCTCTGTTCGCATCATTGGAAGGAACAGAAGAAACAGTTCCTCCTGATCCCCAACGAGAAGAACGACTCTCTGCCAGTTCGGTAAATCCCACGATATTACGGGTATTCGAGGTCGTTCCTGTCTTGTTAGTGATCCACACCTCCACACGAGTAATCTGTATACCCGTCATCAGGTTGGGGAGTTTCTGCATGGCGGCATCGTACCTTTCACGGAAATAGTTGGCGAGGAAGAAGTGGCGGTTCTCTTCATAATCGGCAATATTCAACTCGAAAGGCGTGAGTTGCACACCACCCTTTGACGACACACTGGTCGTCGTAGACTTCTTCTGAGAGAAAACAGTCTGTAACTTCAATTTACCAAACTGCATGTCCGTACGTACACCAAAAAGACTTGAAGCTCCTTTGACAAGTGAGTTATTAGAGGGGAAGGTGACGTTTCCTGCCTCCACGAGTTTGATAATCTCGTCTTCTTTACCCTCGTAACGGAGTTTGATGTTCTTTGTATCGAAGTCGAATGTAGCATCGGTATTGTAGTTCAGGTTCATGTTCACCTTGTCACCTACCTTACCCGTTACGTTCAGGTTGATTTTCTCGTCGAAATCAATTGCTTTGGTATTTCGGTTACGCTCAGGCAACGATGGATTGTCGATAATCTTGAAGTTGGCACCCAGTTTCAGTTCTGCCGTTCCCTGTGTCTTGATACGCACACCACCAGGTCCGAAAATTTTCTCAGCAGGACCTAAGTCGAAGTGCATGTCGGCAAAGTCGAACTTGTCCTTGCCCTTTGTCGCAAAGTTGGCAGCATTCTTTAGACGGAAGAACTTCCTGATTTCTCGTTGACGACTCCATTCCTGATATTCTTCTGGTGACATCAGGATAGGGGCATTCAGATACGAACTGCCAATCTTCGAACCTATCAGATAGACACCTGTAGAGTCATCGTATTCTGCCTGTTGCTTGATATTGTCAGGCATCCGCAGGTCGATGACAGCACTGTCAAGGTCGCTGACCAGTATTGGAGTAGTCTTCGTGATTTTCCAACGAGGATGAAGCAGGGAGTCTGGAATTTCCTCTTCCTCTGCCACCAATATAGGTTGTGCCTTGACAGAGTCTTTTTCGTCAGGACGTGAAGGGAATGGGAACATTGCAGGTAGCATGTGTGCCAAGGCAACCATGCTTATCAGTAGTAATGCAATGTATAGTCCGATTCTCTTCAACGCCCCACTTACTTAATCTGCTTCAAAGCAAGTTTAACCACCTGTTCGACAGGAGCGTCAGGCTGCTCTTGCAGAATAGCAACAACCACTTTCTGTGTGGGAGCAGGCGAGAAACCCAACATCGTGAGGGCTGCAACGGCCTCGTCTCTCACAGCATTGTTGATTGGCTTTTCCATCGTTCCACCTGCAGGTATCTCGTCAGCGATACCTAAGGCGACAATCTTGTCACGCAAGTCGACAATGATACGCTGGGCTGTCATCTTACCGATGCCCTTGATACCCTTTACAACTCGTTCATTACCTGTGGAGATGGCATTGCAGAGTTCCGATACACTCATTGACGAGAGCATCATGCGTGCCGTGTTGGGACCAACACCACTAACGGAGATCAGCAACTCAAACATCTCACGTTCCTTTTTGTTCACAAAGCCATACAATACGTAGGCATCTTCCCGAATGGCCTCATAGACATAGAGTTTTGCCTCTTTTTTGCCTTGGATGGCACTGTAAGTGTTCAGTGAGATATTCAGCCCATATCCTACTCCTGCTGCCTCAAGCGTTGCTAACGCAGGGGTAAGTTCGGTCAACTCACCCTTAATATAATCTATCATACGCGTGTAATGTATTAATACAATCATATTAACGCAAACTGCTTACATTTTATTGTATTTTTGCCCTGATTAGATACATAATGTTACAAATGGTTACTTTTTTAGAAAAAATTCTGTCTATTCGTTAGGTTTCTTGTCAAAAAAGTGTAATTTTGCGCAGAAATTTGAAAATAAGAACAACTTAATACAAAAGACAATGAAGAAAATTCGCGCAGCCGTCGTTGGATACGGCAACATCGGTAAGTTTACCATCGAGGCTTTGGAAGCCTCTGCCGACTTTGAGATTGCAGGAGTAGTACGTAGAAACGGGGCAGAGAATAAACCCGCTGAACTGGCTCCCTATGAGGTAGTGAAGGATATCAAGGAACTGAAAGATGTCGATGTGGCTATCCTTGCCACACCTACACGTTCCTGTGAGGAATATGCCAAGCAGATTCTGCCGTTAGGCATCAATACTGTCGACTCATATGACATCCACACGAATATCCGTGGCTATCGCGAGCGTCTGATGGAAATCAACAAGCAGACCAATACTGTCAGTGTCATTGCTGCAGGATGGGACCCGGGGTCTGACTCCATCGTCCGCACCCTCATGCAGAGCCTTGCTCCTAAAGGACTAAGTTTTACAAATTTCGGACCAGGCATGTCTATGGGACACTCACTCTGTGCCCGTTCCAAGGCAGGTGTAAAGAATGCTCTTTCCATGACAATTCCTCTTGGTGAAGGCATCCATCGCCGCATGGTATATGTCGAGTTAGAGGATGGTGCAAAGTTAGAGGAGGTCACTGCCGCTATCAAGGCTGATCCCTACTTCGCTAATGATGAAACACACGTTTTCGCTGTTGAGTCTGTAGATGCCGTCAAGGACATGGGACATGGTGTTCATCTCGTCCGCAAAGGCGTCAGTGGTAAGACACAGAACCAACGTTTTGAGTTCAATATGAGTATCAACAACCCTGCACTTACCGCACAGGTACTTGTCAACGCGGCTCGTGCTTCCATGCGTCAGCAGCCAGGTTGCTACACGACGATTGAATTTCCTGTTATCGACATGCTCCCTGGTGAGCGTGCAGACCTGATAGAACACTTAGTTTAGGATGCATCTGGATATCTCCGACGAGCAAGTGCTCGACAATGCAGGTATCCGTGTCACAGCAGTACGCCTGCTCATATGGCGACAGATACGGCATGGTTTCCAAGACGCTTTCAGTTTAAGCGACTTGGAAGCCAAATTGCCGACAGTCGATCGTTCCACTTTATTCCGTACGCTTACCTTGTTGACGGAAGCCCATCTGTTACATGATATTGACGATGGCTCTGGCTCCCAGAAATACTGTGTCTGCCATTTAGACGATACTCGCCATTGCGAAGGACATGTACATATCACTTGTCGCGTGTGTCATCGCACTTTTTGCCTGACTCATGTGCGTATTCCTCCTGTCCCTCTTCCTGAAGGTTTTGAACAGGAAGAGACAGAGTATGTCGTCAAAGGCATCTGCCCCGTGTGTTCGAGAAAACTCAAATAAAATTTGCATTTTCGCTCGATATGCACTACCTTTGACCTATGGTCGAAGGTACTCACGTTCGGAAAATTGCAAATAAATTTGCATTTTCGCTCACTTATTCGTACCTTTGTACCGTATTGTGTACATACACGAATTATGACAGTAGCAGATTATATAAAAAAACAAGATACAGGAGAGAGGCGTTTTTCGTTTGAAGTATTGCCACCTTTAAAGGGCAATGGCACGGGGGCGTTGTTTGAAACCATAGACAAACTCGTGGAGTTCAACCCTGCGTTCATCAATATCACGACGCATCACTCCGAGTATGTATATAAGGAATTGGAGAACGGACAATTTGAGCGTCAGCGCATCCGTCGCCGTCCTGGTACCATCGCCATTGCCGCCGCTATCCAGCAACGGTACGACATCCCTGTAGAACCCCATGTGATATGTAGTGGACAGACCATCGAGCAGATTGAATACGAGTTGCTCGACTTACAGTTCTTAGGTATACGTAACCTGATGTTGCTGCGAGGCGACAAGGCGAAAGAAGACAGTCGTTTCACTCCTACCCCTGGTGGACATGCACATACGACAGACTTGATCAAGCAGGTCGTACGCTTCAACGAGGGTTTCTTTGCTGATGGTACGCCCATCAAACATCCTGGACCGAAGTTCGATTTTGGTGTTGCCTGTTATCCTGAGAAACATGAAGAGGCTCCCAATCTGGAAAGGGATATGGAATATTTGAAACAGAAGCAGGACTTAGGTGCCCAGTATGCAGTGACACAGTTATTCTATGACAATGAGAAGTATTTCTCTTTTGTGGAGAAGGCGCGTCAGATGGGTATCACTATTCCTATCATTCCTGGTATCAAGCCGATGGCGAAACTGAGTCAGTTGACCGTTGTTCCCAAGACATTCCATTGTGACATCCCAGAAGCATTTGCCAAGGAGATTGCTGTGTGTAAGACAGATGAGCAAGCACGTCTATTAGGTATTGAATGGACGACTCAGCAGTGTCGTGAACTCTATGAGCATGGTGTAAAGAACATCCATTTCTATACCGTCTCTGCTGTCGACTCCGTCGTCGAGGTGGCAAAACGATTATTATAAAACTCATCAACCCCATATACCCCATCACCCCCATGATATTCAACCAGGTCATAGGACAACAGGAAGCGAAGGAACGATTGCTGCAATTGGTAGAGGAGCAGCGGTTACCTCATGCACTGATGCTCTGTGGTCCTATGGGCAGTGGAAAGATGGCACTTGCGATGGCATTTGCCTCCTATCTGCTAAAACGTACCTCCAACGACGAGGCAATGTTGGCAAAATGGGAGCATCCTGATTTGCACTTCACCTACCCCACCATCAAACTCTCATCGATGAGTAGTGACCATAAACCTGTGTCGGATGACTTCGCACGAGAATGGCATGAGTTGATAATGGCTGGACCTTATTTCACCATGAACGAATGGTTGGAGATGATGGGAGGAGAGAACCAACAAGCGATTATCACGGCAGGTGAGAGTGATGCACTGACACGTAAGCTATCACTGAAGTCCAGTCAGGGCGGCTATAAGGTCAGCCTCATCTGGTTGCCTGAGCGCATGAATATCGAGTGTGCCAACAAGATATTGAAACTCTTAGAAGAGCCGCCCCAGCAGACTGTCTTCCTCTTGGTGTGCGAGGAGCCAGAGAAACTCTTGGAGACAATTCGAAGTCGTGTACAACGCATGGATATCAGGCGTATTGCTGACAAGGATATCCGCGAGGCACTCATCAGCAGAAGAGGACTCACTGAGGAGAATGCGCAGCGTGTCGCTCGTATGGCAAACGGCAGTTGGTTGAAAGCCCTCGAGATGTTAAGTGCAGACTCCGAAAACGAGTTGTTCCTCGATATGTTCCAGACCTTAATGCGACTCGCTTATAAGCGGGATGTCAAGGAATTGAAAACATGGAGTGAACGAATGGCGGTCTTAGGACGTGAGAAGCAGAAGCGTTTTCTCGACTACTTTCTGCGACTCATTCGCGAGAATTTCATGTATAACTTCCAGAATCCTGACCTCTGTTACATGTCAGAAAGGGAAGAGGAGTTTGCCAAAAACTTCGCCCGTTTCATCAATGAGGCGAACATCATACCTATTAGCGAATTGATTAACAAGGCGATTCGTGACATCGGACAGAATGCCAATGCGAAGATTGTATTCTTCGATATGGCACTTCAAATGATAGTACTATTGATTCAAAAGTAAATAATATATGGAAAAAGCAAAAGACCTCATGTCAAAGATTGGTTGTGACCGAGGACTCTGCCATCAGGCTGTGGGACGACAGGACAGGCAATTGAATACTTACGACTGGCTGGCAGATGTGCCAGGCAATACGGATACAACCGATTTGGTGGAAGTGCAGTTCAAGCATACCCGCAAAGGCTACTATCATAATGTGAACCATCTCGACTTGAAAAAAGGCGATATCGTGGCAGTAGAAGCAAACCCTGGACATGACATCGGTGTAGTGACCCTAACTGGACGACTGGTAAAACTGCAAATCAAGAAGGCTAATCTGAAGAGTGCCGATGATATCAAGCGCATCTATCGCATCGCACGTCCTATGGATATGGAGAAATTCCATGAGGCAAAGCGTCGTGAGCATAGTACCATGATAGAGAGCAGACAAATAGCCAAGGGATTAGGACTGAAGATGAAGATTGGTGACGTGGAGTATCAAGGGGATGGCAACAAAGCTATCTTCTACTATATCGCTGACGAGCGTGTCGATTTCCGCCAACTCATCAAAGACCTTGCCTTAGCTTTCCACGTGCGTATCGAGATGAAACAGATCGGTGCCCGTCAGGAGGCTGGACGCATTGGAGGTACCGGCCCCTGTGGTCGTGAACTTTGCTGTGCTACATGGATGAAGAACTTCGTGAGTGTAGGAACTGGGTCTGCACGTCATCAAGATATCTCTCTCAATCCACAGAAACTCGCTGGCATGTGCGCCAAATTGAAATGTTGTCTGAACTATGAGGTAGACGACTATGTGGAGGCAGGACGTAAACTGCCTGCCAAGGATGCCATCCTTCAGACACAGGATGCCGACTACCACTATTTCAAGGCAGACATCCTTGCAGGACTCGTCTCTTATTCTACTGACAAGAATATTGCTGCCAACCTGGAGACTATCACGGCAGAACGGGCGAAAGAGGTTATCGAGATGAACAAGAAGGGTGAGAAGCCGATGTCACTTCAGGAAGATGGAAGAAAACAAGAGCCTCAGCGTCCACTCGACCTTGCTACCCAGGAGAATATCAACCGCTTCGACAGGGCAAAGAAGAAAAAGAAGAAGCATAAGAAGCCCAATGGTAACCATCATCCGAAGCAAGACCAACAGCCCCAAGATGCATAAGAGCAAGTACACCTTATTATATTATATCACTATCAGTATGGTACTGACATTGACAGCCTGTCAGAGTCGTACTGTTCATAGCCAATATAAGCACGTTCCTACTACCGGCTGGGAGAAGAACGACGCCCTCTCTTTCAGTGTCAGTCCTCTCAAGACCGCTGGAACTTATCAGGAGGAGATTGGAGTACGTATCAACCATACCTATCCCTTCATGGGACTTACACTCATCATCGACCAGACCATCATCCCTTCTTACGAGACCATCAGTGATACATTAGAATGCAGTCTCATCGACGATGACGGAAATTCCAAAGGACCTGGCATCGGACATTACCAATTCGATTTCCTACTTACTACCTTGGAACTCCAAGAAGGCGATTCCCTGCATATCAGTATCCGTCATGACATGAAACGGGAAATCCTGCCAGGTATAGCAGATATCGGTATCACGCTCAAGAAATAAAAATAGAATGTTTATGACCTGATGAGATTGCGACTCGCATCAATACGCAGGAAGATAAACAACAAAATGGTGAATCCCCACAGAGAAGAACCTCCATAACTGAAGAATGGTAATGGGATACCTATCACAGGGGTCAGTCCTAATACCATGCCTACGTTGATAAAGACATGGAAGAGGAAGATACTCAACACACAATATCCATAGACCCGCCCAAAGCGGAACGGTTGTCGTTCTGACAGATAAATCAGACGCAATATCAGTGCTAAGAATAACAGTAATACTCCTGCAGAACCTAAGAAGCCTTCTTCCTCTCCTACTGTACAGAAAATAAAGTCAGTATCCTGCTCAGGCACAAACTTTAATTTCGTCTGTGTACCATTCAAGAAACCCTTTCCCTCAATACCACCTGAACCAATGGCTATCTCACTCTGGTGCACATTATAGCCGGCACCACGTAAATCTTCCTCCAAGCCCAGCAACACATTAATACGGGTACGCTGGTGAGGCTCCATCATATTGTTCAGGATAAAGTCGGCACCATAGAAGAAACCAACTGATCCCAAGGCAAATAAGGCAATGAAATAATAGTTACGGATACGCTTTCCCATACCTTCCCATACTAAATAGAGTATCAGTATTGCTGTCATCGCCAATTGGATATAGACGATGTCAAAGGGTATCTTCAGGAGCAACAGGGAAAGTAAGGTGATGCCTAAACAATACAGTCCGATACGCCAAGCCTTCTTCTTGTCCTTTCCATATATCCACACCATTCCTGCCGTGAAGAGTTGTATCAACAGAAGCACTGTAAACTTTCCTACCGAGGTCGGTGAGTCTCCCAAATAAACCTCCGCATAACGAATACCTACCACGAAATAGATGACTGCTGCCACACCAGTAAACAAAACGGAGCCAGGCATACCTTCACGATAAAACATCAGGAAGAAGGCAAAATACACCAAAGCCGAACCTGTCTCTCGCTGTAATACAATGAAAATCATCGGCAGGAAGATAACAGCCAGTGTAGCGGCAAAATGCTTCCATTGATGAATATTATAGCCGTAGGTGGACATCAGTTTTGCCAAAGCAAGGGACGTGGCGAACTTTGCAAACTCAGCAGGTTGTATGCGTAACGGTCCCAATACCAGCCAAGACCTTGAACCTTTGATACTATGCGGATTAAAGATAGTCGCAAACAATAACAGCAACAACAGGCCATAGATGATAAAAGCAAAGGTATCATAGAAACGGTCATCCGACATCAGGATAGTGAATCCTAATACGATAGACGTGCCAATCCAGATTATCTGCATGCCTGAACGAGTGTCAAGACTGAAGATATCCGTGTCACCATAGGAATAACTGGCACCACAGACACTGATCCAGCCAAACGACAGCAGGGCGATATAAATCAATATCGTCCACCAGTCGATAGAACGTAACACGCTTGTCTGTCTACCTGCTCGTGTTGCCATAGGATATATGCCGATGTTGGAACTCCGTGGCTTTCCGTTCTGAAGCCTCTGAGAGTTTCCCGTTAATAAACTTCTCCATAATCAAACCTCCGATGGGCACACCATAAGTAGCACCCCATCCACCGTTCTCTACATAGACAGCAACGGCAATCTTCGGATTATCTTTTGGAGCAAAACCCATAAACACAGAGTGGTCATGACCACGGTTCTGTGCCGTACCTGTCTTTCCACAGGCAACGAAGTCGTATTTCGCCAACTCATGACAAGTACCTCCCGTGGCAGAGGCTCGCATACCAGCCACCACATAATCGTAAGCCTCACGCTTTGCCATCGTATGACGACGTTTCGTATAGAGCGTATCCAATTTCTCACCCTCCACTCTCTTCACGACATGGGGTGTAATGAACCATCCTCTGTTAGCTATCGTAGCACCCAAGTTTGCAATCTGCAAGGGGGTAGCGTTTACCTCACCCTGGCCGATGGCGATAGAGATGATGGTCAGTCCGTTCCATGAACCATTATAAGCATGGTCATAGAACTCTGCATTAGGTATCAGTCCACGTTTCTCTCCAGGCAGGTCAACACCCAAACGATAACCGAAGCCCATTGACACCATATAGTCACGCCATTTGTTGAGGGCATTCTGCACACTGCCATATTTCGAGATATGTTGGTTAATCATATAATAGAGTCCCCAACAGAAATAACCATTACAGGATGTGGAAAGTGCAGGCACTAATGGTAAGGGAGCTGCATGACCATGACAGCCTACGTGTAATCCCTTGAAATTAAAACCATGAGCACAAGGATAGGCAGTTTGAGTAGGATGAAGGATGCCCTCACTCATGAAGGTCAGTCCTTGTGTGGTCTTGAAAGTAGAACCTGGCGGATACTGTCCCATGATACTACGGTTCAGCAAAGGCTTCCATACATTCTGACTCAGCAGACGATGATTCTTTGAACGGGCACGTCCTACCATCATACGTGGGTCATACGATGGAGAAGATACCATACAGAGTACCTCGCCCGTAGATGGCTCTATGGCAACAATACTGCCAATCTTTCCTTCCATCAACCGTTCACCCAATTCCTGCAACTCCATATCGATAGACAATGTGAGGTTCTTTCCAGGTACAGGACGACGATCGAGGGCACCATCTTGATAACGTCCCTGTATTCGACCATGGGCATCACGCAGTAATATCTGTATACCTTTTTCACCACGCAGTTGTTTCTCATAACTACGCTCCACACCAAGTTTTCCGATATAGTCACCTGGGATATAATAGTCATCCTCTTCAATATCTGAGGGAGACACCTCTGCCACATCGCCTAAGACATGGGCGGCATAGGAATACTGATACTGTCGGATACTTCGACGCTGTACATAGAAGCCAGGAAAACGGAACATCTTCTCTTGAAAAACAGAGAAATCCTTGTCAGACATTTGACTCATGAACATCTGTTGAGTGAAAGGGCTGTAGCCAAGGTTCTTTGAACGGTCCTTGATATCTGCCATGCGTTTGTCGAATTCTGCCTTCGTAATATTCAGTGCCTTACAGAACTCAAGGGTGTCCAGACGATCTTTTGTCTCGTTCATCACCACCATGATATCATAAGCTGGCTGGTTATAGACCAACAGTTTCCCATGACGGTCAGTGATAACACCACGCGAAGGATATTCTATCTTCTTGAGAAAGGCATTGGAGTCGGCATTCTGCTTATAGTCATCACTCATGATCTGCAAAGCAAAAAGACGAATGATATAGATGACGACAATGACTATTGCTACGCCGCCTATCACATAATGTCTATTTTCAAATCCATATTCCTTCATGCTTTACTGCCTGAGACACTTTCAAAGGTCATTATCAACACCAACGTGATGAAAGCACTGCCACATACACTTTTCAGGATATCAACCCAATTGAAGAAATTGAATGCCTCCAATGAGAAGAATACCAGACAATAGAGCACTACCAATGGGAAAATGTAGTAGGTGTATTTCAGCATACCGATATTCCGAATAGAAGGACGAAGGTCCACTACGGAGTCACGAGGAACAAAAAGTTCGAAGAAATAAGGCTGTATGGCACCTATCAAAGTAAGGGATGCCGCTGCCAAACCAGGAGTATTCGAGAAGATGTCAATAGTCAGTCCCAACGCAAAACTCCATAACAGTATAGCCCATTTAGGATAGTTGCGAGGGAACATTGCCACGAAATAGACATAGAGCAACGGTGTGGCATAGTCGAACAGATGTATGCGACCTAACACCATCGTCTGTATCAACACAAAGACGACGAACAATCCCAACTGTTTCAAGAAATCCATTGACATGATGCTACTCATTTACGTTTAGTTTCAGGGAATCACGTGCTGATTGCAACAGTCGGACACGTTCCTCGATGGATTTGTCGTTTATAACGACAACATCCCTGATACGACCGAAATCTGTTGACAAGCGAACTTTTACACGATAGGATAAACCGTCTATAGAATTGTAGACGGTCTCTATCTTACCTACCAAGACCCCTGGAGGGAAGATGGAAGAATAACCGTTGGTCTCTACCCAGTCACCCCGCTTAAAACGGGCATGACGGGGGATATCCTCCAAGTAAGCGACTGCTGCATCTTTTCCATCCCAGCGCAATACACCAAAATAGCCGCGACCACGAATGGTACAACTGATACGTGAGGAGGTGTTCAACACAGGAATTACTACTGTATAGTGGTCAGATACCAAGTAGGTGACACCTACGACACCCTGTCCACATGCAACGCCCATGCCTACTTCCACGCCATCTGCCATACCACAGTTGATGGTCATCAAGTTATCTGGCTTATCCAACTCGTTCGTAATAACCTTCGCCTTGATAACATGATACTTATTTAGGAACTCCAAACCCTGTCGTTCCAACGCTGTCGTATCACTCGTCAATTCACCATACAGGCGGCGTAACTGAGCTACCTGCCTTTCCAAATAGAAATTACGCATCGTTAGTTCCTCGTTCATACGTTTGAGCGAGAAATACGATTCCATCTCTGCCCTACCCTCGTTAATACTCCCGACAGCCGCATTGGCTGAAGAGAAAAAGACACTACCCTGATAGCTGTTGTATTGAAACAACAGCACCAGACTGATAATCTCTAGTACAACGAACAGGAACCAATGATGGTATTTCTGTAGGAATTCCAGCAGGTTTTGCATCTTCGGTAATGCTTAACAATGCTTGATTATCGCATCAAGAAAGAGAAACGGTCAACGTTCTTTAAAGCGACACCAGCACCCTTGGCTACAGAGTGTAACGGATCCTCTGCAATATGGAACTGGATATTAATCTTATCTGTCAGTCGCTTACCTAATCCGCGTAACAAAGCACCACCTCCAGATAGCCAGATACCATTCTTCACGATATCGGCATACAACTCGGGAGGCGTGTTCTCCAAAGCGGAAAGAATAGCATTCTCTATCTTTGCAACTGTCTTGTCAATACAATGAGCTACTTCCTGATAGCAAACAGGAACCTCCATAGGCATTGCCGTTATACGGTTAGGACCATGTACGATATAATCCTCAGGAGCCTCATCGCCAAGATCTGTCAAAGCAGAGCCTACGTTAATCTTGATACGCTCAGCCATACGCTCACTGACTTTTACGTTATGCTGACGAGACATATACTCCTGAATATCGGTAGTAAGGTCATCACCAGCCGTACGGATGGAGTTGTTGCTGACGATACCGCCCAAAGAGATAACGGCTATCTCCGTAGAACCACCACCGATGTCTACAATCATATTACCCTCGGGGGCTTCTACATCGATACCGATACCAATAGCGGCAGCCATCGGCTCGAAAATCAGATACACATCACGTCCGTCGGCATGCTCGGCAGAGTCACGTACGGCACGAAGCTCTACTTCGGTTGAACCTGAAGGCACACCGATCACCATACGGAGAGAGGGAGAGAACAGTCGACTGCCTGTATGCACCATCCTGATCAGTCCGCGCATCATCTGCTCACAAGCCGAGAAGTCGGCAATCACACCGTCACGCAGCGGACGAATGGTACGGATATTTTCGTGCGTCTTCTCATACATCATCTTTGCCTCATTACCTACGGCAATCATCTTGTCCGTACGACGGTCGAGGGCTACTACTGACGGCTCATCCACCACAATCTTATCATCGCTGATAATGATTGTGTTAGCCGTTCCAAGGTCCATAGCTATTTCTTGGACAAAACTAAAAAATCCCATCTTTCTTAATTATCAATTTTCAATTATCAATTACTTTTCAAACCAATTATGAATAGCTGTGTCATAATGACTGCTGACACCAAAGGCACGAGTAGCGAACTCACGACGCTGAGCCTTCGTAGTCTCTGCGCCCTGCTTGTTCAGTATATCCAGCAATATGCCGTATTCGGCCTTTGAGGGCACGATGACGACATCATTGAAGTTCTTCGCTCCTGCACGGATCAGTGAGATACCACCGATATCAATCTTCTCGATGATATCTTCCTCAGAGGCACCACTTGCTACCGTCTGCTCAAAGGGATAGAGGTCAACGATGACCAAGTCGATCTCGGGAATCTCATACTGAGCCATCTGCTCACGGTCACCTTCATTCTCACGACGACCTAAGATTCCTCCGAACACTTTCGGATGCAAGGTCTTCACACGACCACCGAGGATAGAGGGATACGTTGTCACATTCTCCACCTTCTCGCATGCGTAGCCGAGACTCTCAATAAATGTCTGAGTACCACCTGTCGACAAGAACTTCACGCCCTCGTCATTCAGTTTCTTCAACAATTCTTCCAGCCCATCCTTGTGAAACACAGAGATAAGCGCTGTTTTCATTTTCTTTGTATCTGCCATAAAATATAACGTTATATAATTTTTTCGTTGAAAATTGGACTGCAAAATTACAAAAAAAGCATCA
>CADCEW010000039.1 GCA_902800585.1 uncultured Prevotellaceae bacterium | reverse complement strand
CCAGATACATAAGCAAATATATGCCAAGTATGAAGGGGATTTTGACAGGATCTATACGGAAGGGTACAACAGCAAGTCCTATACGGGTAGGGTGATTGAGCCAGGAAAGATTTATGAACTGAGCTATCTGGAATGTTCGTGCCCTAAAGTTAAATGTGGGTTGAGAAACAATCCGCAGCAATGTGAGTGCTCACGACAGAGCATTCTATATATCTTGTCGCAACTTGAACCGGACAGTCAATTCGATGTTCGGATTGAGAATTCGATTCTCAGAGGAAGCGACCGTTGCACTTTCAGAATCACAAAACATAAAGGTATTTATTTAAGGAGAAAATGAATATATTGATTCTATCAGGAAGCCCTCGAAAGAAGGGATTGATTTCGCAGATACTCGGCATCATGCAAGAGGAGGTGGAGAAACGAGGCGACATGGTGGAGATAGTGTATACCAACGATCTCACTGTGAAGCCCTGCACTGGCTGTATGGCCTGCCGCACAAAGGGAAAATGTGTACTCGCTGAGGACGATTCTCAGCGTGTGCTGAAGATGATGCAGCAGGCGGATGCCATCATTATGGGTGCGCCCTGCTACTGGGGCAACATCCCTGGACAGATGAAACTGATGTTCGACCGTCAGGTCTATGGCATGATGCGCGACACCCCTCGCTTTCCTGAACCATTGATGAAAGGCAAGAAGTGTATTCTCATCAGCACCTGCACCACGCCATGGCCTTGGAACATCCTGTTCAAGCAGTCGCGAGGCGCCATCCGTGCCATGCGCGAAATAGCCCGCTATGCAGGATTCAAAATCGTAAGCACCATCGAGCGTGGTGGCACAGTAATGCATCCAGAACTGACAGAGAAAGACAAACAGAAGTGCCGTAAAGCAATAGAAAGACTTATGAAAGTGAAATGACTCTGTTGCCAAACATCATAACTCTTATCAGGATTGCAGGCTCTTTAGGTCTGCTTCTTTGTGAAGTGACGGGTGTGGTGTTTTGGATAATCTATAGTCTCTGCGGCATCAGCGATATAGCTGACGGATGGCTGGCAAGAAAGCTGAAGTGTGTCACCAAGACGGGAGCATTGCTGGATAGTTTGGCAGACATCTGCTTCGTGGCGTGTTGTGCCTGGAAGCTCAAACCGATACTCGAACTGCCACAATGGCTATGGCTGTGGGCAGGAGTAATTGTCGTAATCAAAGTCGTGAATCAGCTTTCGCCCCTCGTGATGTACGGGCGCTGCTGCTTTCCCCACACCCTCGCGAACAAAATAACAGGCTTTCTGCTCTTCATTGCAGTCCCCATGACGTTTTTGTCTATCGTCCCCATCACCATTGTAGCCGCTATCGCCACGTTTGCCGCCATACGAGAGGGACATTATATTAGTAGGAAATAGACCATTCATCACAAAAACATGCAATTCGTCCCAGAAATGGGGTGGATTGCAACTTTTTTATGCTTTTTCTATGTCAAACAGGCAAAACATTTAATTGAAAAGAAAAGATGAAAAAGTTAAGTTTGAAAATGGTAGCTTTGATAGCTGCAATGATGATGTGTTTAACAGCCGAGGCAAAGACCGAGGATGTAGGTGGACGAGTAATTGACGCGCAGGGTGAACCCTTGCCATTTGTAAGTGTGGCTCTGCTCACAGCCGACTCTACTTATATACAAGGTGCAACAAGCGATGTGGATGGTTTCTTCCAGATAAACACTACTGATGCCTGCTGCATCCTGCGATTCTCGTACATTGGATATCGCACCAAGTATGTGAACGTAAATGGTTCGGAAATAGGAACTATCCAGATGGAAGAAGACCAGACAATGCTCAGTGAGATTGTGGTAAAGGGACAGATGCCTAAAACCAAACTGACAGGCAACTCGATGATAACCACCATTCAGGGTACTATCTTAGGTCAGTCGGGTACAGCCAAGGAAATGCTGTCTAAGGTGCCTGGCATGACACTGAAAGGCGAAGACCTGGAGGTGCTGGGTAAGGGTACACCTATCTTTTATATTAATGGTAGAAAGATGCGAGATAAGGACGAACTGAAACGACTGCGTTCGGAGGAGATAGAGAGCGTAGAGGTAATTACCAATCCTGGTGCGCAGTACGATGCTACTATTTCGGCTGTGGTACGTATCAAGACTGTTCGTCGCGAGGGGGCTGGTTTCGGCTTCGACCTGATGGCTGCCAACAACCAGGACCTGGCGTTTGGTTTCAGCGATCCCAGCACCACACTGAACCTGCGTTATCGCCACAATAACCTCGATCTGTTTGGTATGGTAAACTATTGGACGTGGGATAGCCCTAACGACATGTGTATTACGCAATCTACCTTTCTCCAGGCCGATGAAGGCATCAGAAATATTCTTCAGGACAGCCACGTGCGTAACGACTGGCACGGAGAGGGTCTGAACTATAACCTGGGCTTTAACTGGCAGATTAACGACAAGCACTCGTTGGGTGCAAGAGTGGAACGCCACGACCAGTTTAATACGCATAACGACATGTGGGTAGATACCGATAACAATCTCACAGGTCGCGACCTTTCGCACCAGGACGGTCATACTCATTATCCATACAATTGGCAGAGCAATGCCTATTATAACGGCCAGGTGGGCAAACTGAACATCGACCTGAACGTGGATTTTCTGACAGATAAAGAGAATGGCGATGACCAGATAGATGTGTATTTGCCTGAAGCCCAGACCATGCAACAGAACTCGCATACATGGTCGCGACTCTGGGCTACCAAACTGGTGCTGAGCTATCCTGTATGGAAAGGACAATTGCAGGCTGGAACGGAGATGAGTTTCGTGAAGCGCCAGAGCAGTTCGTCGATTACCAACTATCCTCTCCCCTCTACCGATACAGATGTAAAGGAGAACAACATGGCAGCGTTTGTGGCTTATAATGCCAACTTGGAGAAATATGGTACCATAAGTGTCGGACTGCGTTACGAGCATGTGGGTTTCGATTACATCGACAATCTGGATGCCAATAATAATATGACGCGCTATCAGGATGAGTTCTTCCCCAATGTCACATGGTCAAAGCAGTTTGGCCCTATCCAGACCTCACTGAGTTATACCATGAAAACCGTGCGTCCAAACTACAGCGCATTGAGCGACCATATTTACTATCTGAACTCGTTTACCCTGTCGCAGGGCGACTCGAAACTCAAGAACGCTACTATGCAGGAGGTGAGCATCAATGCCCGTTGGAAGTGGATCAACCTGTTTGCCGCCTACGAACGTCGTGACAACACTATCACACAGGTGCCCATGGCCTATAACAACGAGGGTATCATGCTGATGAAGCAGGCTAACTTGTCCGACCCCGTTCGTAATCTGGCCATCTTCCTTTCGGCCAATCCCACATGGGGTGTATATAGCCCAAGCTGGACCATTGGCGGACAGAAGTTCTGGAATACAATGACCTACGACGATCCACATAGTGCCACAGGCAAGACTGATGTGACCTTCACCAAGCCCATCTTCTTCTTCGACCTGAACAACACCTTCCGCTTTAAGCACAGCTGGCAGTTGGAGGCCAACGCTAACATCCAGACCAAGGGTGATGTACTGAACTTCCGTATACTCTCACCCTCATACAACATCCGTTTTGTAGTACAAAAGTGCTGGCTGAAAAACGATGCTTTGTGTCTGCGTGTCAGCATCAGCGATGTGTTCCAGCGTAGCGTACAGGATATGGCTCATGATTGTGGTTTCTTCTATGCTCTGCAGAAAACACGAAGCCGTAGCCACCGTCTGGACATCTCTATCCGTTACACCTTCAATGCCCAGAAGAGCAAGTATAAGGGTACAGGTGCAGGTAAAGCCGAACAGAATCGTATGAGCAACAGCAACTGATATTATGCCTATTTCGAACCGATAAACAGGAAGAATAGTCCCAGTAGCATCAATGCCAGGTCGAAAGCCTTGGCACGCAGGTTCTTCTCATGAAACAGTACGACTCCGAACATGAAACTGACGATGACACTACCACGTCGCACCATGGACACGACACTGATCATGGCATCGGGGATGGACAATGAATAGAAATACATGAAATCGGCTGCCGACAAGAAGATGCTGACACCGATGATTGCCCACGACCAGTGGAAGGGCGTCGTCGAGCGATGCTTTGGCCACCACATCACAATCAGCAGAAAGGCCATCATCACACACTGATATATAGTGAACCACGACTGCACCATCATGCGGTCGAGTCCTACCCCGCCCTGGTCTGCCGGAGCCATCAGGAATTTGTCGTAGAGTCCGCTGAGAGCACCTAATACAGCAGCGCCAATGGTCATAATTATCCATTTGTTGTGATGGAAGTCAATACCTTCTTTCTTTCCGCTTTTCCTCAATAGGAAATACGAGAGGATTGCCGTCAGCACACCAGCCCATTGCCAACCGTTCAGTCGCTCTCCGAAAATCAGCAGCGCACCCACCAGCACCATGACAGGTCTGGTGGCATTGATGGGACCTACGATGGTCAACGGCAAGTTTTTCATCGCGAAATAGCCGAGAATCCAACTCGACAGCACCAGTATGGCCTTCAACACAATGTATTTGTGCATCTCCCATCCACCACTTCCTACGTGGAAGAGACTATTGTCAAGTATATTCGTTGTTCCGCTCAGCAAAATCAATGGCATGAATATCAATGACGAGAAAAGGGTGTTGAAGAATAGCACGGGAATGACAGCATTGTCCTTCAGAGCCACCTTCTTCAACGTGTCATAGCAGCCTAATAGTGCTGCCGACATGAACGCCAGTAATAACCATGCCATCGTTGCTGAGGAAGGGATATCTTACTTGAAAATCTTCTGGGCGAACATGGTGAGATAGATACGCCAGTTGCGCCAGATGTGACCACCATCGGTCTCTACGTATTCATACTTGTAGCCCTTCGAATCCCAGTAGCTGCGCAGGTCAACAGTACTCTGGTAGAGGAAGTCCGTGTTACCCATACCCATCCAGTAAAGTTTGGGCTTGCTAGCAAAGAGTCTTGCACTCTGCTGCTCGAACTCGGGATTGGCTTTGATCTGATCGGCAAACGAATCCTGATAACCACCGTTGGCTAAGTGCAGACCAGCAGAGAAGAGGCCATAATAGTCGAAGGTTGTCGGATAGAGCAGACTGACGTGGAAAGTATGACCGCCACCCATTGATAAACCGCAAATGGCACGTCCTTCACGACTCTTGATGGTGCGATAATTGGAATCAACGTAGTTCACGATATCCATGAAACTTTCAGGAATCGAAGCAACAGGTTCTGTCTTAGGACCTGTACCTCCATCGCGGAAGCCAGGGGTGTACATACCGAAGGACCACTCACCAGGGGCAGCCTGACAGTTGGGGTTGCCATTAGGCATTACGACAATCATGGGCTTTGCCTTGCCTGCAGCAATAAGGTTGTCGAGAATCTGGGCTGCACGACCCAATTCACTCCAAGCATTCTCGTCGCCACCAGAGCCATGTAACAGATACAGCACTGGATATTTGCCGCCCTTGTCGTAGCCGGGGGGTGTATAGATGGTCATACGACGCTGCATCTTCAGCGTAGGACTGGGATACCAAACCTTGCTGAGATTGCCATGAGGTACCTCGTTGACCTTATACAGGTCGCCCTTGTCGCCTTTCTCTGCGCTGATGATAAAGATGTTTGTGAACGACACGATGTCACGATTGACATAGATATTAGCAGGGTCCTTTACGCCTGTCAAACCGTCGATGTTGAAAGTATAACTGTACATTTCAGGAGCCAGTTTATCAGTGGTGTAACTCCACACGCCATTCTTGCCTTCCACCAATTGAGCGACACCAGGAGCATCGTACTTGCCATAACCAGGAACCTCGATGGGTTGTGTAGGTAGGAAGTCGCCAGTCACTTCGACCTTGATGGCTTTGGGGGCATAGAGATTAAATGTCACTGTGCCGTCATTGTTGACGACGGGAGATATCACGCTGGCACTATTGAAGAGTTTCTCCTGTGCCGAGGCACTCAGGCTACATACCACTGCCAGTGCCAATGTCATGAATGTCTTTTTCATATCATATTATCTTTTTAGTAAGTTAAGTTTCACGTTGGGTTTCATGACGTTGTTAACCTTCTTGGTCCACGTCTTTACTTTGGCTGTGGCTTCTGCTTCAACGGAGTTGGCTGAAGAACAGATCAGGAAAGAATAAACACCAGCATCCGTTTTCCACGCTGAGATCTTTTCGTCGAACGAGGCAAGATCTTCTGTCTTCACATGCATGGTGACAGTCTCTGTCTGTCCAGGCTGAAGCAGACGCGTCTTGGCATAGTTGCGGAGTTCCTTTTCAGGCTTATTCAGTTTCTTGCTGTTGGGAGCAGCCACAAAGAGTTCAACGACATTACGACCAGCCTTTGCGCCAGTATTCTTCACGTCAACTTTAACAGTAAATACTCCATTAGTCTCACTGACACTCATGTTCTCGTAAGCAAATGTGGTGTAACTGAGTCCGAAGCCGAAGGGATATGCAACAGGTTTGCCGAAACTATCGAAGTAACGATAGCCGACATAGATATCCTCCTCGTAGTTGGTGAAGTCGATATTAGCTTCAGGTTTGCGGTCCTTGGGAGCAGAGTCCTTGTTATAGCCCCACATAAACATAGCACCCAACGTCTTGTCGTCGACATTGGCAGGGAAGTTCTTATCAGCATAGGCATCACCATACTTGATTTGGAAAGTCATAGGCAGTTTGCCTGAGGGATTGACTGCGCCACTGAGTACGTCAGCCACAGAAAAACCACTCTCCTGCCCTCCTTGCCAAGTACAAACAAGGGCGTCAATCTGATCCTGCCAAGAGGCGACATCGATAGGACTGCAGATGTCGAGTAATACGATAACCTGCTTGCCCTTAGCGTGATATGCCTCACTAACAGCCTTGATCAACTGTGCCTCACCCTCCTTCAGATAGAAGTCAGACTCACTGCGGTCAGCAGCCTCACCACTCTTACGACCCAATGAGATGATGGCCACGTCGCTACCATCAATGGCAGCATTGAGTTCATCGGCAGTAAACTGTTTCTCGTCAGCACGTGCTGGGGGCGTCAATGAGTATGGCGGACGACCATTGGGAAACAGTCGTTTCTCCTCTGCAGCGAGATGCTGTGTATAGGTGGTAATCAGCGGCTTATACACCTCGTAGCCTGCAGCACGCATACCCTCGATGAGTGAAACGGTATAGTGACCAACGCTGGTGCCTCCAAAGCCAGAACCACCAGAAATCCAGTCGTACGAAGTACATCCGAATAAAGCAACACGCTTTCCTGTCAACGGCAGGATTCCACTGTTCTTCAGCAACACGATACCATCGGCACCCACCTCACGCACCACTTGGGCATGAGCCTTCAAATCAGGATTATTACTATACTTGTAGCCCTTAAAGGTGTGTGTCTTAATGACATATTCGAGGATGCGCTTCACATTGGCATCAAGCACCTCCATGGGCAGCGTACCATTCTTCGCAGCAGCCAGAATAGCCTCATACTGCTTGTCCTGTCCAGGCTGTAACATGTCATTACCAGCCAACATAGCGGCTACAGCATCGTCACCAGCATTCCAGTCACTGACATACATTCCTTTCCATCCCCACTCGTCGCGGACAATGGTAGTCAGCAGTTCATAGTTCTGTACAGCATACGGGCCATTCAGTTTATTATACGATGTCATGATGGTCCAAGGATCGCTCTCCTTCACCATAATCTCGAAAGCCTTCAGATAAATCTCGCGCAGGGCACGCTGTGATACCTGCGAGTTATTATTATTGCGATTCGTCTCCTGATTATTGGCTACGAAATGCTTGGGACAAGCAGCCGTTCCTTCGCTCTGCACACCACGCACATAACCTGCGCCAATAGTTCCTGAGAGGTAAGGGTCCTCTGAATAGTACTCATGGTTACGTCCACATAGCGGGTTACGAATCAAGTTCATGGCAGGCGACAATATCCAGTCGAGTCCGAACTCACGTACCTCGTTACCGATACCCTGTCCTACCTTGAAGGCAGCCTCACGATCCCATGTAGAAGAGAGTGTCATAGAAGCCACAAAGTCAGTAGGATAATAATCGTTATGATCCCATGCACGTGTGGCATTCATACGCAAACCCTGCTGAGAGTCTGCACAATAGGTCTCGGGGATACCTAAGCGGTCTATCTGGAAGGTACTGCCCGCTGTGCCAGGAAACTTGGCTTCGTCGTTAAAATGTATACCACGACCCAGAACCATGTGACACTTCTCCTCGAGCGTCATGGCTTTCACGACCTCGTCAATATTATTGGCAGTCAGTTGCTGGGCTGATGCATAAAGGCTGTAGCCGCAAAGAGCGACTACAGCAATACATATAATACTAAATCTTTTCATGAACTTCTATCGTTTTAAGAGATTCATCTTTGTTTGGGGCTTCAACACATTGTTGACCTTCGTCTGCTGAGCCTTTATATTGGCTGGCAGCGTAGCCTTGATATCCTGTGATGAAGCACCTACCAGGAATTGGTATTCACCCTCGGCAACCACCCATGCAGAAGCAGCCTCATCGAAAGAAGCCAGATTGTCTGCAGTAATACTCAATGTCAGGGTCTCGCTCTCGCCTGGCTTCAGATTCTTAGTCTTGGCGAAAGCCTTCAGTTCCTTAGCAGGCTTGTTGGCAGCCTTGTTGTCAGGAGCAGAGGCATAAAGTTCTACGACCTCCTTGCCCTCACGATTACCAGTGTTCTTGACAGTCACGTTGACGTTGATTTTATTACCATCAACAGCACACTTGGCATCGCTATACTCGAAGGTAGTGTAACTCAAACCATAGCCGAAAGGATAACTCACGGGAACCTCAAACGAATCAAAGTAACGATAGCCCACATAAATATCCTCTTCATATTCGGTATAGTCGACATTGCGTACATTAGCACTCTTCGCTCCCTGATTGGTCATATCGATGCGAGGATCCTCGTCGATGGGGAAATTCTTTGAAGAGTAAGCATCACTGAATTTCACAGGCCACGTCATCGTGAACTTACCAGAAGGTGACTGTTTTCCACTAAGTACATCAACAACACTATTACCACCCTCCTGTCCTGCCTGCCATGCGCAGAGAATGGCATCGGGCATATCCTTCCATGAAGCAGTCTCAATGACACCTCCGATGTTCAGGAGAACAACGACCTGTTTGTTGGCTTTGTGATAGACATCACATACCTGCTGAAGCAGTTGGCGCTCGGAGTCACTCAAGTTGAAGTCAGCCACCTTACGATCGAGGAACTCACCAGACAAGCGACCCAGTGTGATGACGGCAATGTCGGAAGCCTCTGCCTGCTTTGTCAGTTCGTCTGCAGAGAACTGTTTCTCTGCTGGCAGTGGCTGGGGTAAGAACTTGGCAAGCATCGCATTCTTAGGATCCTTCTTAGCCTGTTCCTCAATGGCAGCCTCCGCCTTCTTTTTAGCATCGGCAATATAAGTCTCGTATGCTGTCTTCAGTTCTTCTGAAACAGTATAGCCACCGTTCTTCATACCATCCAACAGTGATACCACATAGGCATGGTTGACATTACCTGAACCTGTACCACCAGCGATAAAGTCATAAGAAGTAATACCATAGAGGGCCACTTTCTTCACATTCTCCGCAAACGGCAGTGCTTTCTCGTTTTTCATCAATACCATACCCTCGGCAGCCGACTGGCGTGTCACAGCAGCATGGGCTTTCAAGTCAGGCTTGTTGCTATACTGATAGCCTTGGAAACGTGGACTCTTCTCCACGAGGTTCAGGATACGAGCAATATTACGATCGAGGTCGGCCTCAGCCAGTTTACCACTTTTCACACCAGCCACGATGCTATCAAACTGCTCGGCCTTACCTGGCTGTAACATATCATTACCAGCCCACATCTGTTTGGCTCCATCTTTTCCACCAAACCAGTCAGTCATGACCGTTCCCTCATAGCCCCACTCATCGCGCAGGATGGTCTCCACCAAATCCTTGCTTTCTGAAGTGTATGTGCCATTGATGTAGTTGTAAGAGGTCATCACTGTCCAAGGCTTACTCTCTTTGATGGCAATCTCGAAGCCCTTCAGGTAGATTTCACGCAGGGCACGCTGTGAGATGCGAGCATCCGTGTTCATACGATTGGTCTCCTGGTTATTGGCAGCAAAGTGCTTGATACTCGTACCTACATCGTTCTTCTGAACACCAGTGATATAGGCAGCAGCAGTCTTACCTGCCACTACAGGGTCTTCAGAATAGTACTCGAAGTTACGTCCACACAATGGGTTACGCATGATGTTCAAGGCAGGAGCCAACAATACATCAGCACCATATTCCTTCACTTCTTCACCGATAGCCTGTCCAACTTCCTCTATTAACTTGGTGTTCCAAGTAGAGGCCAGCAAGGTACCAATGGGGAAATGGGTACAATAGTAAGTGGCAGAGTCACCCTCACGAGTAGCGTCTATACGCAGTCCTGCAGGACCATCAGCCAATACCACAGCAGGGATTCCCAGTGAGTCAAGAGGATAAGTAGTGCCTGCAGCACCAGGAACGAGACTCTTGGTAGCACCTATCACGGCATTGTCACCAGAAAATCCTTGCATACCAGTACCAATGACGAAGTGAGCCTTGTCTTCGAGCGACATCTTATTCATCACTTCCTGCTGATCAATCGTACTCTTAGTCACCTTGTCGGTAGAGTTACAGCTCATGATGAGGGCTGCCATACCGAGCACATAAAACATAGACTTTTTCATAGGCTTTTTTTATTTGAATAATAATGGTGTAAATTCTGAAAGATAGATACGCCAGTTGCGCCAGATATGACCTCCGTCAGTCTCAAGATAGGTGTACTTGTGATTCTTGGAGTCAAGATATGCGCGCAGGTCATTGTTGTTCTGGATAAGGAAGTCGGTTTTACCAATACCAATCCAGAAGAGTTTGGGTTTCTTGGCGAAGAGACCATCAATCTTTGCGTTACGATCAGCATAGATTTCCGGATGACCATTAGGATCGGGCTGTTGCTGGTCAACGGCAGCAGAGAACAGTCCTACGTAGCCGAACATATCAGGATTATTGATGCTGATAAAGAGGCTGTGGAAACCACCCATCGACAGTCCTGCGATAGCACGATGAGCCTTGTCTTTCTTCACGCGATAGGTCTTCTCAATGAACTTCACCACATCAGGGAAGGCAGTCTCGAAACTTCCCTCCATCGTCTTGGGCAGCATCATGGTAGGCACCTTGAAGCCCTCGCTGGTCTCACCAGGGCAAGCCTCCTGCGAGATATTGCCATTGGTCATCACCACCAACATAGGCTCAGCCTTACCTTGCGCAATGAGGTTGTCGAGAATCTGGGCAGCACGACCGAGTTCACTCCATGCATTCTCGTCACCACCGATACCATGCAACAGGTAGAGCACAGGATAATCCTTGCCACTGGTCTCATAGCCTGCTGGTGTATATACTGTCAAACGACGGGTCAGATCTGCTGTAGGACTCTCGTACCATACTTTGCTGACTGTACCATGAGCCACCTTGTTTACCTTATAGAGATCCGTACGAGCATCACCGCCGATGAGCAGTACGCTGAACAGGTTATTGATGTCGCGAATGTTATACACATTCAGCGGGTCGATGATCTTCACGCCATCTACAATCATATTGTAGGTATAGAGCTCGGGCTTCAGGGGCTCAGTGGTATAACTCCAAATACCCTTGTCGTTTTTCACGAGGTCTACTACACCTGGAGCGTCATAAGTATTGCCGCCAAACTCAATCTTCTGCGTAGGTAGCATATCACCAGTAATCTGTACTTTCTGTGCCTCAGGGGCTATCAGATTGAAAGTCACACTATTGTCTGCATGAACATCAGGTGAAGCTACCTGTGGTCCTTGTCCCCAACTCAGGTTCTGCTGAGCCTGCGCTGCCATACCCATCAGGCAGAGGGCAGTCATTACGAAAAGTTTTTTCATTGTCTTATTTGATTTTAGTTAGTAATATGCTGCAAATATACAATTTTTTTTTATTAATTCCAAGAAAATAATACAAATAAAAGATAAACAGGAATCTCGGGCATGTCTGTCGGAGATTCCTGTTTGTATCGGATTGATCTTATTTCTTCTGATTCAACAACTGCTCAGAGATGATATCAGCCATACGCCCTACCCCTTTGTCGTTAGGATGAATACCATCCTCCTGAACCAGATCAGCACTGTTCGCAAAGAGTGTATGCAGGTCGATGACCTCTAAACCAAGATTCTTGGCGACCTTCTGCTGGATGGGGATAATCTCGTTGATGATTACAGCGTCGTTGATATCCCATGACGACTTAAAGGCAGGAATCGGTGTGCAGAGAATGATACGAGCCTTGGGAGATACTGTTCGCAATTCCTTAATCATCTGCTCCAAGTCCTGCTTGAACTCCTTACCATACTGCCAGTTCTGAGGCTTGGAATCATTGGTGCCTAACTTGATAACGACGATGTCAGGCTTAAAGGCAAGAGCGTCTTTCCATGCCACCTCGTTCATATAAGGGAAGTCACCCTTATTGAGCATCGTACGGCCACTTACTCCGAAGTTCTTCACCCAGTAATCGTTACCCAGTTTCTTCTGCAACAAGGCTGGATAGCCATACGCTGTTGCCATATCAATACCATGACCATCGGTGATACTATTGCCAATACATGCCACACGGACAGCATCTGGCTTTGGAACCTGACGGGCATCCAACCAGGCCTTCAAGTCTTCCAACATCTGCTTGTGATACTTGAACCAAGGTCCAAAGCCGAAACCATGATCGCCTGTGGGATAAACATACATCGCACAATCATTACCAGCCATTCGCATGGCCTTGTAATATTCCAGACCATTGGTAACAAAAGGCACGAGTCGGTCGTCACTGGCGGAAATGATGATGGCAGGAGGTGTGAGATGACGACGCACGGCATTCTGTGTCGAGAAGTCACGAACCAGTTCTGGATTCTTCTGTCCTTCTTCACCAAGGAAGTTAACGCACGACCATTTGTGCGATACTCGCTCATCCATTGATATGACAGGATAGAACAAGATGGAGAAATCAGGGCGCACATCAAAGTCCGCATGTGTGGAAATAACAGAGGACAGATGACCACCTGCCGAGAAGCCCATGATACCTACGTCATGTGGATTGATGCCCCATGCCTGAGCAGAGTCTCTTACGATACGGATACCTTTCTCCACGTCACTGATGGGAATAGTACGATCACCATTCGGCAAACGATAGTTCACTACGAAGTAGGAAATACCCTGTGGGTTGAGCCATTCAGAAGCAAGATAGCCTTCGTGGCCGTTCGACAACACGGAATAGCCGCCGCCTGGAACACCAACAATAGCCTTGCCGGAAGGAGTCACTGGCAAGAAACATACCATCTGTGCCTTCCCATCTTCTGTCAGGTCAATAGTAAATTTTCTGGCAGTCTGAGCCTGTACCATGAGCGAGAACAGGGACAGACCCAAAATCATCATCTTTTTCATACTTGTTTCTATTTTGAATTGATTCTTCTTATTCGCTGGATTATCTCTTGTAAACAATTAAGCCTACTACAATCAACACAATAACAAATGCGACATTATACCATTCCATAATTAATTGATTTAAAGGTGAATACTTGTTTTACTCCATATTACGTATTGCATATAAATATCCCATCAGAGCCATCTTACCACGCATTGTCTCACGAGGAGTAAACTCTCCGTTTACCCAGAAATAACGCTGGTTGAAATAAGACTCCTGACGAGGCCATCCACCATCTTTCCATGAAGGATAGCAGCGATCGGTCAATAAACGGGCATCTCCACCATTATTTGGTGACCATGTCTCTGTTCCGTTAAAAGGTGTCTGTCCTGGATGCGTACCTGGAGCACCGTCATTACGTCCTGTAGAATAGACATCCGTGATATGTCTTTCACCCAAGCCCGTCATCTCCACAATGTTTCCCGGATTACGACCTAAACTCCAACCTGCCTCTGTATACATGATATCCTCCAATTGTTGTCGGACATTCTTATCCGTAGCAATGTAATGAGCAAGCATCACCAGCTGTAGGTTCTGGGATACCTGCCAGCGGTTATCGTTGGCAGCCCTGCGTGAAGGACGCTGTGATACATATTGTATATTATAAGATTCCGCATGTGCCTTGACACTGGATTGAAGATTCTGATAGAACTGGACATCATGTCGTTCATAAGGACAAGTCAGGTAGGCAGCAGCAGCCCATAATTGGTAATAGCCATCACCCCAGCCTCTCTTGAACAATGGGGTATGGTCATCCTTGATGACACTGCCCTCTATCATCATCTTCTCCCATTCTGTATCACCAGTCAGGTTATACAGATAGGCGGCAGCCATCTGACGGAAGTCCCTGCCTCGCATAGAGATACTGCCGATATCCTGCATATCATCCAACTGCTGGTTCTCCTGACGACTGGCAAAACGGAAAGCCTTAACAGCTTCTTGCGTATAGTACTTCTTCAGACTCTCATTTCCTGAGATACGGAAAGCCTCAGCCATCATCGCACAGTTGGCGGCATTACCCCATGCTGCCATTGTCGTACAACCAGCCTGGAACATTACCGACCAGTCGGAACAAGGATTCGTCACACCTTGCGAATACGCCTCTCCATCACGGATACTAAGGAAGAAATCCACCTCATTACGTGCCTCATCCAATAAGTCTGGAATGGTATTGCCACTCTCCCTGATGCCCAGATTGTCTTCAGAAAGACGACCTCCTGACAGGATATACGGTAATAACATATCATAGATATTACTGATATGTGCCAGATGACGATCCCAGTCGAAAGCATCGGAATGTCCGCCTTTAGCAGCGACTACCACAGGATTGCCCGGCAGACGGTGCTGCCAGAAGAGTGACTGGTCTGCAGGTTTGAAGTGAGGTTCATCCCATACATCCATACGGAGTTTCTTCCATTCAGGATGCCAGGGATGGAGGTCTGTCTTATAGATGGTAAAGCCCTTAGGATTCTCTCCAGCTATAAACTGTGGCTGCCGGGGTACTGGGAACACATGAGCGGGGTCAATGGGTTCGCCCACTCGCATATAGTAGTAGCCCCTGACAGAGTAATGATAGGGTTCGTAATAGACATTCTCCGCAACGTCGAAGTCCATACTGCAACCTACATCCTCTACCACCAGACGATACCGTCCTGGTGTTGTTGTCTTGAAATCAACGTTCCAGACATCCGTTCCTATAAGGTTCTTCTCACCAGCCTCTGTCTTATAGGCATCAAGAGGCTTCCAAAATGTCACAGCACCAACTTCTTCCTTTTGCCGAGTCTTCACATTATATAAATACACCTTCTTTCCTTCCCATGCATGATAGTCGCGACTACCACCGTCACCTAACCACTGATACAAGTCGGCAGCCATCTTTGTCTGTGAAGGATGATAGCCTAACAGATTGACATGAACTGCCTCTGACTGGGTGTTCCACACGTCAAAGCGCACCACTGCTGTCGTTTGTTCGGCATTCAGTGAAGAGGGAATCGTAACCTGATAGGTACATCCCTGTTGCATAGACTTTGGGAGTTTCAGGAACAGCCAGTGGTCGAGTTCACTCGTCAGCGTATGATCCACATTCATCGGCTTCGACTTCCTCCAAACTGCCATAGGATGTTGTTTGGAAAACGATTTATCGTCCTTGGAGGTAATGGTCCACATTTCAACTTTCTGAGCATCTTCTGTATTCAGCCGCTCACCAAAGACAAAGAGTGTATCATCACCTTCCTCGAAAGAGTGACCCAGATAGGCACTCTTTCCTGTTCCGTTGTCTCTGTAATGTACCTCACCATCCCTGAATTGAATCATCAGATAGTCTTTATCTATCACCTTCAGTCCTATCAATTTTGTTGCTTGAACTGGCACAGAAACCAATAGAGACATCACCATTCCTGTCAGGGTGTAATAAATAATTTTTCTCATCATAAAATAATAATGTTTTGTGTTAGTTGTATCCAAATTGCAAATTTACGAAATAAAACCTAATTACGATGATTTATTCTCATTTATTTTTAATAATTTTGCAGTTAAATAAGAAAAGAGCATGTCCATCATTGAGATATCATCCCTCTACCAATCAGGTGTGGAGATATTCAGTACACTGACGGAAGCACAGTTGCGCAACCGCATAGAACCCGAGAAAGGCATCTTCATCGTAGAGAGCCCAAAGGTGATTCGTGTGGCTTTGGATGCTGGCTACCAACCCATCGCCTTGCTTTGTGAGCGCAAGCATATTGAGGGCGATGCATCCGATATCATCAGCCGCTGTGGCGATATCCCCGTATATACAGGAGAACGTGAACTGTTGGCTGAATTGACTGGCTATACCTTGACACGTGGAGTCCTGTGTGCCATGCGACGACCTACCCTAAAGTGTGTGAAGGACATCTGTGAGAAGGCACGTCGCATCGTCGTCATCGATGGTGTGGTCGACACTACAAATATCGGAGCTATCTTCCGTTCTGCAGCAGCTTTAGGGATTGATGCCGTATTACTGACAACGAACTCCTGCGATCCCTGGAATCGTCGTGCAGTCCGTGTGTCGATGGGCTCGGTGTTTCTCGTTCCATGGACATGGATAGAAGGCGACCTTCAACAATTGAACGAATATGGTTTCAAGACGGTCGCTATGGCACTCACTGACAAATCCATTCCCCTCGACTCCCCTATCCTGAAACAAGAAGAGCGATTGGCGATGATCATGGGAACAGAAGGTGACGGACTACCTATGGAAACCATCAACAAAGCAGATTATGTTGTCCGCATCCCGATGGCGCATGGAGTCGATTCCCTCAACGTTGCAGCCGCCTCTGCCGTCGCTTTCTGGGAATTAAGATAAACATTAATCATTTAATAAATACGAATAAGATGAGACAAAAGGTATATCATATCATGCTGGCATTGGCAATGACTGCTATCAGTGCCACGGCACAAACAACGACGTCAGAGGTCCTGTTGGAGACAACAGCAGGCAACATCCGTATCGCCCTCTATGACGAGACGCCACAACATCGTGACAACTTCCTTAAACTCGTCAAGATGAACGTCTATGACTCCCTACTCTTCCATCGTGTCATCAAAGATTTTATGATTCAGAGTGGTGATATCAATAGCAAACATGCCCAACCTGGACAACTTTTAGGTACTGGCGACTTCGATTATACGCAAGAACCAGAGTTCCGTCTTCCTCAGTTATTCCATCGTCGTGGTGTGGTGGCAATGGCGCGTGAGGGCGATGATGTCAACCCCGAAATGCGTAGTTCCGCCTGCCAATTCTACATTGTCTGGGGACGTGTCCTTGATGACAAGAAACTCAATCAGATACAAGAACGTCTCGACTCCACCACTCAAGGACGTGTCAAACTCACGCCAGAGATGATGGCGACCTACAAGACCGTTGGAGGAACGCCTCATCTGGATGGACAATATACCGTTTTTGGTGAAGTGACAGAAGGTATGGACATCGTTGACTGCATCCAACAACAGCCCACCGACAAGTATGCACGTCCTTTAGAGGACATCCGCATCCTGAAGGCTATTGTCACTAAGGATTATCGCCGACCATGATGATGGACACTTTTTGTTTGTTCATCCTCCTTGGAGATTTCACAGCTTATAGCTCAGGCTTAATGGTATACCAAACACAGTAAACGTATCCATTATTAGCGCATGACTTCACTTCAGCACCTTCCTGAAGTCCGTCAAATATAACAATATCATGTATACTACTATTTTGCCCTGTCCTACTATGGCTGTCAATCCACTTATAATTAACATCTTCTAGTGCGTATATGCATACATAGCCGAAAGCAGAAATTTCAGTCTTTTCAACATCAGCCGCAGCTTTTGCAGCCGCCTGTGGTACCGAAATAAAGTTTGACGGAGCCTCCCATGTAGCAGACTCATACCAAATATGTTTACTAAAACCAAACTTTTTCACGGTGACGACACACTCGCCATAAACATCGCTGCCGTCTTTGGCCGTAGCACGGATGCGGGCGGTGCCGGCGGTCTTGGCGGTTACCTCACCCGTCGAGGCATTGACGGTGGCAACATCAGTGTTGAGGCTGCTCCATGTATAAGGAGCGTTATCGGGTGTCATGTTGGTCACGCTGAGTGTCTCGGTAAGGGCTATGCGGTCAGTCATATAAATGGTTGTCGTGGTCTTGTTCAGCGTGATACTGGTGACAGGGGTCTTCGTCATTGCTTTGGGACTGGCGGCATAATAGTATTTGCCATTGTCGAGTTTCATGTCTTGGCTGTAGGTGTAGATGCAGTCGGCAGTCGTAGCCTTGAAGTAGAAGGTGTTCGATGCGCCAGCCTCGTCACGCAGGGCGAGGAAGAAATGGTCAGTGGCAACATCGGGAGTGATGGTCAGTCGACTGGTCTCGGTGGCGTATGTCTTTTCACCACCAAGGGGCGCAGTCTTCACTAGCTTGCCATCGCTGGTCCAGATGTCGAGTTGTGTGATAGCGAGAGCTTGACCACCGTTATCGGTGAACGATATGTCAAGGTAAGCCTGCATAGCGGTGTAGCTGGCGTTACTCATAACGAGATACTTGTCAGAGCCGTCCTTCACTGTTCCGTCTGCCTGCCCAATCTGCTGCACGGTGGATGTGGCCGTGAGGAAACTCTTGCTGGTCGACACGTCGGCTATCGTACCCTTCTGACCAGTGTAGTCGAGGCTGGCGGAGTGGTAATAAAGCGTCAGTTCGTCACCCACTGCGAATGTTCCCGTCAGCGTTCCCGTCAATGTGGCGTAGGCGGAGTTGCCAGCGCTCACGTCGGCAGTCAGCGTACCAGCAACAGTAGTTGTGCCGTTTTTCACCACCTGCACCTCGTCACCGTTGTCCCAGTTGGTGTAGAGCGTGTGACCGTCGTTACCTCCCACGCTGATGGCGCGGGTCTGGGCTGGGCCTACGTTGATGCTTACCTGAAATGTGCCAATCTGGTTCACAACTTTGGCGGCTGCATCGTCGTCATTATTATTGCTGCAGCTTGTTATCGTCATTGCTGCCATAGCGAGCAGCGGACAGAAAATATTCTTGATGTTCATTATCTGATTCTTCATTGAATGTTCATAACTCGGTTCCTTTATCTCGTGTGACGAGTCAGATTGGTATCCCTGGCTCGCCGCCGGGCATACCGCCGCCGTTACCCTCGCTGCCGGCCATCAATTGCGCCTGATGTTTCAACTCGTAAACCAGTAGCGTCGGTTTCACATATTGTTTCTTTTTCACATCAATATCGGTTTTAAGTTATTATGCCACAAAGATAAAGATTATTATTTAAAGTCCCAAGTTTTTCAAAAGAAATTTATAGAATTTTACAAAAACACCTAACAACCTAACACAAGGGGCCGCAATCGTCTTTGTACAAAGGGATTGAAGCGTGTTAGGTGTTGCTCAAACACCTAACACACACCTACCCTGTTCGTCTGCTGCTTTCAGGAATAAGAAGGCATATGTATAAAAAGTTTGCGAAGTTTGAACGCTCCAAACGAGGTGAATGTAACGTTCAAACACATCGTTTGTAAGCCACAAACGAAGTCAAAACACGTTGTTTGACTTCGTCGATTTATCGGAGTGCCTTCTAACACTTGTGCTAAAGGCTCCTAACGTTGTAACTAAAGGCTACTAAAGATGTAACTAAAGGCTACTAAAGATGTAACTAAAGGCTACTATACCCCCCTAACAGATACTGGAATGAAGCATAGAAGGCATTGGAACAAAATAAGAGGCACTAAATCTAGTGCCTCTTACATATTTTTTATGAGAGATTACTTCATTATGACTTGTTTTCCATTGATGATATACACGCCCTTACCAGGAGTCTTCACCTGACGTCCTCGCAAATCGTAGATACCAACCTTCTTAGGAGTATCGGATTTTACTTCATTAATCGCAGTTGGTTCTATCAATGTGTAATACGTCCCGTTTGACGTTGTCTGCTCTTCATTTTCTGAATAGTAGGAAATATAGATAAGGTACTTTCTTCCAATAGTCAAATCTGTTATTTCATAATTGGAGATTGTCTTTGCCTGTCCAGCAGCAACTTCAACATCAATAATCTGATCTTTCTCCCAGTGGATTAAACCATCACCAGGAGCATACCATGCACCAACCACAATTTTGTCATTATAGTTATTACTACCCGTATTCGTAAGAGTGATGTCCATCTTTATTGTTGTTCATCCAATTCTTGTGGAACCAAGACAGTACCTGCAATGATGTATTTCGAAGCTCCATATATAATACAACCGCTACCATCTTCATCTGCTGAATAGTAATATACTACCATGTAATATCGTTGTTCTTTCTTCAAATTTGGGAACTGGACTGCAACTTGGTTAGATGCTCCTACAGCAACTGAAAGCGGCTTAACGACTTCTGTCCACTCTTCCAAATAGTTCCAATCATCATCTACAGGAACCATTGTGATGATGACATTATCGTTATAGGCATTTTCCCCCTCATTCTTAAAGGTAACCGTTGCATCAATCGTTGTTCCTTCTATCGTGCCGTTTTTCTCACCATCAACAGCAATTTCAACTGACAAATCCTGTGGGGTACATGCTTTTATGGTAACATTTTGGGTCCAAACGACATCAGCGCTTGTATAACTATAGGATTCTGTTCCATCATCATACTGATAGTCTTTGGTAACGGTTACTGTTATTTCGCCTGCAGCAGACGGAGTAAAATTAATATCCACATCGCCCGTCTGTCCATTGTTAAGATATGAGGAAACAACCCCTACATATTTCTTTTCATTATTACTGAGCCACAGATAGAATTTGGTCTCATTATAGAAACCATTATTCGTCCAATTGATGGTTGCCTTCATGGGTCTTCCTAGTTTTTGGTCACCAGTCAACGTTCCGCTGTTGACATGAACGATATCTGCAATTTCATCAGCAAACATTAGCGTCACTGTGTTGCCACTGATAACAGCAACCATGATACTTGTCCAGCCAAGAACACATTTTTGCCAATTTGTTGTCTCTGGCTTTCGGTATAACTGACGGATTTCATAGGTTCCATCTGCTAGACCTTTTCCGAAAGTAACTGTCTGGTCTACATGAGCATAATATCCTCCTGTTGCGATTTTTACTTTCTCTTGGACATCAAACATCTTGATCTGTTCGCCATTTTTATAAAGCGCCCATGCATAGTCTACGATGATATCGTCATCGCCCCAATAGTGCAGGGAGCCTTTCAAATCCACATTAAAATCTTCACTGGATGAGGTACGGGTGAACTCTGAAGTATCAATAGTCAAATTAGAATATACCATAGGCATCTCTGGCTCTTCTCCATGATCTGGTTGAAGCATGATAATAGCTCTTTGCCCTATCGTATAGCCATTTGATGATGTTCCACCGCCAATACCTTTGTCATCGGGATTAAGTACTGACAGGACAAAATAGCCATCAGAACTTCCATACCATCCCCAGTTGACATGGAATAATCCTTTATCATCGTAACCGTCAATGACAAACTGGTGACCTCCATCTCCAGAGTTTCCACTGTAAAGAATCGGGCGCTTCTCTTTCAACTCCTGATACATCATTTCTTCCCAGTCTTTAGTGGTATAGTCTGAGCGATTTACATCAAGAGCCGTCTTGCTATAGCCAAAACAGTTAATCATATGTGATGCTATGACATAGGCAGCAGATTCGTTTGCCGTATAGTCCATTTCTACTGCCTGTCCGCAATAGCGCATCAGTTCGGCAACAGCATCGGCACTCTCACCAGTTTCATCATAATTATATTCGGCATGCATGTTATCCCATTTGAAAGTGGTCTCAGGAATCTCTTCTACTTCAATTCCTTTCGTACTTGTCGTATAAGCAGGGAATGGACCCACTTTCGCTGTCGGCCATTTGTGATAATACATGACCTGTGCCATCGCTGTGGCTACACATCCAGTAACACTTTTATTTTCCCCGTCCAACGGACACATATTATTATAAGGAGCACCTTGACCCCAATGGGCAGTAATCAATGGGGCAACAGGATCACCTATAACACGACGCTGACTATTATACTTGTGCGGAGAATTACCCAATGCTCTGATTTGCAACTCATAGCCTTCCAACCATTTCTTGGCATTCTCAGGCAACTGGTTGGCATCCAGTGCGCCCTGGTCGGCATAACCTAAGATTGCCTCTGTACGATCATCAGCACTAACAATAACGAAACCACCATCCTGATCGGCATTGAAAACATAGAAAGACTTACCTCCAATGGCAGCTGCTCGGCGCAGGTTCTTCTGTGTGAAGTGCTTGCCTTTCATGAACTGTTGGGCTTTCTGTAATGCCTCTTGCTCTGTTACTTCTCCTGCAAAAGAAATCAGAGAGACTAAGAAACTGATAAAAAGTACAATTTTCCTCATAAGCTATTGTTTTTTAGTTATTGATAATCGCTGGTAATCGCTACAAAGATAAAAATAAAATGTGAAAGATGCAAATAAAAGAAAGAAATTTTCGTACCTTTGCAGGCGTATGAAGTATCTTTTAAGTATATTATGTGGATTGGTGCTCTTCACTTCGTGTTCAAAAGACGATGGAGAGGAGCCTCAGCAGCATGCCAAAAGGACGGTAATTGCCTATATGGCAGCAGAGAACACACTGTCTGGTTACTCACAGTTGGACATCAATGAGATGATTGCGGGTGTGAAGTCTATCTCCAAATACGACAATATGATTGTGTTCGTCGATCGTGCCAATACGAACGAGAAGCCTTTCATCATCCGATTGCAGAACAATGACAAGCAACCTGCGGACACCATCAAGAAATATGAGCAGGACTTTTATTCCTCTGACCCAGAGAAGATGAAGGAAGTCTTGCAGTGGGTGATGACAAACTATCCTGCTGATGACTACGGACTCATCCTATGGGGACACGGAGACGGATGGGTTATCATGAAAGACTCTGTAGCAACCAATAGAGCCTTTGGTGTAGACAATGGAGAAAACAAGATGAGCAACCAAGGATTGTGGATGAATATCCCATCGATGCGCGTAGCACTGAAGGCACTGCCCCACTCTTTTAAGTTTATCTTTACCGACTGTTGTAACATGCAGAACATAGAGGTGGCTTACGAACTAAAGGATGTCACGGATTACTTTATCGCGTCGCCTGCAAGTATTCCTGATACCGGTGCTCCCTACGACAAGATTATTCCCGACTTGTTCAACTATAACGATGTACAGATGTACCAGAAGACCTGCGACGACTATTTCAACGTCTTAGAGACAGAAGACGGACATCTGCCTATGGCTGTAATCCAATCGTCACAAATGCCGCAACTGGCACAGGCTACAAAGACGATTCTGGAATCTATCTATAATACCGATACAGCCATTGATATGGACAAGCTCATCTATTATTGGACGTACGATGCCAACCATCCTGACAACACGAAAGAACGTATCATGTACGACATGAATGACTTTTTACTCCGTCATGCTCAAACAGCAGACTACCAGCAATGGCTCAAGGCTTATAACCAAGCAGTAGTCTATAAAAAGAGGAGTGACCACTGGCAGTGGCACGAAAGCAGAAGCTATACACAATATGCAGACTTTGAAGTCACAGAGGAGCGTTATGGAGGCGTTAGTATGTTTGTTCCCTTAGAAAGATACAAGGAAACAATTTTCAAATACAATGAACTAATTCCAAAGCTGGCATGGTATCATGCCGTAGGTTGGTCGGAACTGGGTTGGTGAACGATGACTTTCACTTTGGAGATACGACGTTCTTCCATCTCTTGTATCTCAAAAGTAAAGTTCAGATAGTCTATCCGCTCGTTCAATTCAGGGAAGTCGCCCTTGATTTCCAGCAATAATCCTGCCAGAGAATCGGCATCGCCTTCCACCTCTGAGAATATCTCATCGTCGAGATTCAGAATCTTATAGAAGTCGCTCAACAACGTCTTACCTTCAAAGACGAAGGTATTGCTGTTGATGCGCACATAGTTCTTCTCCTCCTCGTCATACTCATCATTGATCTCTCCTACAATCTCCTCCAGGATATCTTCCAAGGTAACGATACCACTGGTACCTCCGAACTCGTCAACGACAATAGCAATATGTACTTTATTCTCTTGGAACTCACGCAACAGGTCATCAATCTTCTTGGTCTCAGGTACGAAATACGGCGGACGTATCAATGACTGCCAACGGAAATTAGCTGGTTTGCGCAGATGAGGCAACAAGTCCTTGATATATAAGATGCCACGGATATTGTCGCTATTGTCCTGATAGACGGGGATACGAGAATAGTTGTTCTCTACAATACATTTCAGCACCTCATTGAAAGACGACTTAAAGTCAAGGTCGACCACATCCTGACGACTGGTCATAATCTCCTTTGCCGTCTCATCGCCAAAGCGGACAATACCTTCCAGCATTCGCTGCTCTTCCTTGATATCTTCCTTATCTGTCAGTTCCAGTGCCTGCTCTAATTCATCCACGCTCAATACGGGACTTTTCTTCTGTACTACCTTACCGGCAAGAATACCTGACTGTATCAATATCGTTTCAAGAGGATAGAACAACTTACGACAGAACAGGATGCCATTCACTGCCGTCCTACAGAAACGCAATGGTTGTTGTCCTGTATAGACCTTCGGCATAATCTCACCAAACAGCAATAGTAGGAAGGTCAACAGTACTGTCAGGCAGATGAATTCTATCCAATAAGCACCTCCAAAATCAATCACTTTTGCAAAGAAATAGTTGCAAAGCATGATGATAGTCACATTCACTAAGTTGTTGGTAATCAGAATAGTTGCAAGTGTTCGTTCAGAATCTTCTCGAAGTGCCAGTATCTTTCTGTCACGTTCTGTCTTCTCTTCCTCTAATTCACTCAAGTCAGCAGGTGACAAGGAAAAGAAAGCAATCTCTGAACCTGACGCAAAACCAGAGAACAGTAACAGAATACCTGCAAGGACAATAGCAATCACAGCACCATAGTCAGGTGCCATCACTTCTACTTCACTGAATATCTGTAGAAACTCTTCCATATATTAGAAAGGCATTCCACTATCTCCTACAGGCTCCGTAGGCGCTGGCTCACTGGCCATAGGCTCTTGCGAAGGAGTCTGTGATGGTGCCTTCGGTGTCAGCATCTCCATGTTGTCAGCCCAAATCTCCGTGACATAACGACGCTGTCCCTGTTTGTCATCGTAAGTGGAATAACGAAGTCTTCCCTCAATATACAGTTTATCACCTTTATGGACATACTTCTCGACAATCTCTGCAAGACGACGCCATAATATAACATTATGCCAATCAGTATGATCAGGGACTTGTGTCCCGTTCTGAAGCGTATATCCTCTCTCTGTGGTAGCAAGACGCAAACGTGCAACAGCAACACCCTGTTCCACATAACGTACTTCAGGATCTGCGCCTACATTACCAATTAACATTACCTTGTTCATTGTTTACCTCCTTTTCTTTCTACTTATTTAGAATGTCCCAGATAACGGAACTTGAAATTCTTACCCTTTGCAGAAGGGAACTGGCTGCGCTCGTCTACCCTGCCACGCAGATGATCGACAATGCGGTTATAGCAGTCTAAGCCAGACATCGCCTTACACTGAGCTACAAAATGTGTGTCACGATACTGGAACTTACCTGTACCAGGCACCTGCTGTACACGTTTGAAATCAAGAGCACCCTCATACCATCCGGGTTTCTCTTCGTTCAAACGAGCCATGGTGGGTGTCATCAACTTCTCACGTACTTCCATAACAGGATGAACAGCACGCTTATCCTTGAAATCTTGCATGGTAGCGGCTTCTGTCTTGATGATAATAAAATACACACGGGGGCGTATTTTATAACGCTTGGGGAAATGTACATCACTCGCACAATAAGCGCGGATATCACTCTCAAGCATCGGGTCCATTCCTATTTCCTCAATATCGGCAAGGAATGCAATAGCATCGTCAACATTATTGACGAGAATCTCTTTGTCAAAGTATCGTAAATAAAAATTCATCAGAATAGTTTGTTTTCAAAAGATTTATGAGAACGGAAAACGGGACTCGGACCCGCGACCCCAACCTTGGCAAGGTTGTGCTCTACCAACTGAGCTATTTCCGCTTGTATTCCTTCGGAATCCAATCGGCATTTTCGGCGGCGCCTCGGTATAAAGTAAACTTTCTACACTCGGCTTGCACGAAAATTCCGCGTTTCCTCCGCTATATTTCTTTTTGGTGAAGAGGAGGAGACTCGAACTCCCACGTCGCAATTGACACTACCCCCTCAAAGTAGCGCGTCTACCAATTCCGCCACCTCTCCAACATATAAACATTGAATAAAAAAGAGTGCCCAGAACAGGACTCGAACCTGCACGCCTCGCGGCACACGCACCTGAAACCGGAAAACGGGACTCGGACCCGCGACCCCAACCTTGGCAAGGTTGTGCTCTACCAACTGAGCTATTTCCGCTTGTATTCCTTCGGAATCCAATCGGCATATCCGGCTGCACTCGGCATAAATGCATACTTTTCTGCTCTCGCTTGCGCGGATATTCCGTCTTTTCTTCGGGGCATCTCTCTCGATTGCGGATGCAAAGGTAATGTTTTTTTCGGAACTGACAAACTTTTCTATTGATTTTTTATAAAAAAAGTTTCAATCCATTCGATTTCTGTAATCCTCATAGCCATATTGACGAAGGATTTCCAGAGTCCCGTCTACATGAAGCATTCCAATGGCAGGATGAGAGATTCCATTAAACATATTCGTCTTGACTGTTGTATAATGAATCATATCTTCGAAGATAACCTCATCGCCGACCTGTAACTCATGATCGAATTGCCATGAAGCCATGAAGTCACCAGCCAAGCAACTGTTACCGCCGAGGCGGTAAGTATATTCGGAGTATTCGGAATTTTCAGAATATTCGGAAACATGTATCGCTCCACGGACATCAGGATTATATGGCATCTCCAGACAATCAGGCATATGGCATGTGAAACTGACATCAAGAATAGCTGTTTTGATACCTTTGTCTTCTACAATATCCACAACATGAGACACCAATGGACCCGTCTGCCAGGCAAACGCACTACCTGGTTCGAAGATAACCTTCAAGTGAGGATATCGCTGATGGAATCCCTGTACGGTTCTTACAAACAGTTCTATATCATAGTCTTTCCGTGTTACCAGATGTCCTCCTCCGAAATTAATCCATTTCAGTTGAGCAAACCACGGAGAGAATTTCTCTTCTATATGCTGGAGAGTACGTTCAAACACATCCGCCCCACTCTCGCAATGACAATGACAATGGAAGCCCTCAATATCGGAAGGCAACTGCTGGGGCAGTTTATCTGCCGTTACGCCAAAACGGGTACCTGGTGCACATGGGTTATATAACAGCGTTCCCACCTCGGAATACTCTGGATTAATACGTAATCCCAAGGAGCAAGTTGCTGCCCTTTGATGATAACGCTCATATTGGGACAGAGAATTGAAGGTAAGGTGTGACGAACAAGCTACTATCTCATCTATCTCCTCATCGGTATAGGCAGGCGAGAATGTATGGGCCTTGCTGCCAAACTCATGAAAGGCTAACTTCGCCTCAGACAGCGAACTTGCCGTTGTAGAACGGATATACGCTCGGAAAATTGGGAAGGTCTTCCACAAGGCGAAAGCCTTGAAGGCAAGGATAAATACCGAATCTGTTCTTTCTGCGATTTGTCGGATTAGCGACAGGTTACGGCGAAGTTTCTCCTCTTCTATAATATAAATAGGTGTCTTTATTTCCATTTTCTTGAGCAAAATATATTTTTCGACTGCAAAGATAAACTTTTATTGCGGTTAAATTGCATTATTCGATTAAAATTATTATTTTTGCAGGTGAATCGAGATAATTATACAATGAAACTCATAGTAATGACTCAACCCACGTTTTTCGTGGAAGAAGACAAGATACTGTCATCCCTCTTTGAAGAAGGACTTGACATCCTGCATCTACACAAGCCCGATTCATCGCCCATGTATGCAGAGAGGTTGTTGACGCTCTTGCCTGATGAGTATCATTCGAAAATAGTGGTCCATGGGCATTTCTACCTAAAAGAAGAGTACAAACTAAAGGGCATTCACCTGGACGACCAGAATACTCCTGTTCCTAATGGCTATAAAGGGAAGGTAAGTCGCTCCTGCACTCGACTGGAAGATTTGAAAGAGACCAAACGGCAGTCGGAGTATGTCTTCCTGAAAAATATCTTCGACAGTCTGACAAATGTCAATGAGAAATCGTCATTCACTGCAAACGAGTTGGAGAATGCCTCCAAACACGGACTCATCGACCGCCATGTCTATGCACTGGGCGGTATGAATATCGACAATATACGCGTTGCCAAAGACCTTGGCTTCGGTGGCGTCGTGATATGCGGCGATCTCTGGAATCGCTTTAATATTCATCAGGAACTTGACTATAAGGCACTGATAGCTCATTTTGAGAAGATAAGAAAAGCAATAGGATAAAACTATAATATATGAAATCTAATAAAAATTACATGGTATTCTCGGGTACTGCCACAAAGTACCTCGCAGAGAAAATCTGTCTAAGCTTAGGATGTCCGTTAGGTGAACTGCAAATCACCAAGTTCTCCGACGGCGAGTTTGCTGTATCATACGAGGAGTCCATCCGTGGTCGTGACATCTTCCTCGTACAAAGCACCTTCCCCAATAGTGACAACCTCATGGAGTTGTTGCTGATGATTGATGCCGCCAAACGAGCCTCAGCACGTACTATCAATGCTGTTATCCCCTATTTCGGGTGGGCACGTCAGGACCGCAAGGACAAACCACGTGTCAGTATCGGTGCTAAACTGGTTGCAGACTTGCTTTCTGTGGCTGGTGTCGACCGTGTGATTACAATGGACCTGCATGCTGACCAGATACAGGGATTCTTTGATGTTCCTGTTGATCATCTCTATGCATCGAACGTCATCCTGCCTTACTTACAGAGTCTGGAGCTCGAAGACCTTGTCATTGCATCACCTGACGTTGGCGGTTCCAAACGTGCCAACACTTATGCCAAGTATTTAGGTTGTCCATTGGTACTCTGTAACAAGACCCGTGCCCGTGCTAATGTGGTTGCCACCATGCAGATTATCGGTGATGTGGAAGGCAAGAATGTCGTTATTATTGACGATATGGTTGACACCGCAGGAACGATTACGAAGGCTGCAGACATCATGAAAGCATCTGGTGCCAAGTCTGTACGTGCCTGTGCTTCACACTGTGTGATGAGCGGACCTGCCAGTGACCGTGTACAGGAATCTGCCTTGGAGGAGATTGTCTTCACAGACTCTATCCCCTATACACAGCGTTGCGCCAAGGTCAAGCAACTCAGTGTTGCCGATTTGTTTGCCGAGACTATCCGTCGCGTCATCAACAATGAAAGTATTTCCAGTCAATATATTGTATAAATGAACATTAAATCCTTTCTTATCCTGACAGTAACAGGTATTATGCTTGCTGCCTGTCAGTCTAATACATACAAAATCAAGGGTTCTGTCGATGATATCGCTGATGGAGACACGCTCTTTCTGACTACCGATCTCCAATTAGGAATTCCCCGCGACACCATTCTTGTCAAAGACGGACAGTTTGAACTCAGCGGTGAGACCGACTCCACCTATTTCTGTCTGATATATAACAAGGATAACGAGAATTTAACTGTTCCTCTTTTCATTGAGCCAGGAACCATCAAGGTTATACTCTCCAAAACGCCAGGCGCATCCCGTGTCGGCGGCACTTATATCAATGAAGAGTGGCAGCGCATGAATGATTCGACTATGGTAATTGGAAAGGAAATCAATAATATCGCTGAAAAACTCTATGCCAACGATAAGGCGACACAAGAGGAACAGGATAAGGCGATGAGCCGTATAGAGCAGTTAAACAATCGTTTCAAATCGATTGTACTGGATGCCACGGAGCGTAATATCCAAAATGAGTTGGGTTATTTCCTGCTGACAATGTATCCTGAGGAGATTATTTCCAATAGCAATCGTCTGCGACTCATCAAGATGATGCCTGAAAGGCTGCGTCGACGTGAACCCATTCCGCAAATGGAGCAACTCATCAGTAATTCCGCTAAGACGGAAGAAGGTTCCACCATCAAGGACTTCACAATGAACACTATCGGAGGGGCACCACTGAATGTGATGAGTGAGATAAAAAAGAACCGCATTACCATCCTTGACTTCTGGGCTAGTTGGTGTGCGCCTTGCCGACAAGAGATGCCCTTGATGCTTGATATCTATAAAACCTATAAGGACAAGGGACTGGGTATTGTCGGTATCTCTCTTGACGAGGATGAGGATGCATGGAAAAAGGCAACAGACCAGTTAAACATCCCATGGCCGCAAATGAGTGACTTGAAAGGCTGGGATAATGCCGCAGCCCAGATGTTTAATATCACCAGTATTCCTCATACTGTTGTCATTGATCAAAATGGAAAGATTCTCCGTCGTGGTCTTCGTGGCGAACAGCTGGAGAAATTTATTGCCGAGCAACTGAAATAGTTTTATTCTTACGATAAAAATAAAGGCGGTCCTTACAGATCGCCTTTATTGATTAATATAGATACCTCTTACATATTAGGTAATTCCAACCACTTCACATAGCAGAAGTCCTGACGGTGAGGCAAGTTCTTGTGCTTCGGATACATACGGATGGCAGACTTGTACTGTCCGAACTGACGTGGTGTCAACTCAGCCTCGAAGGTATAGTTGTTACCCTCATGGCCTGTCATCTTCAGCGGCTCCACGTTATAGACTTTCTCCTTACCGTCCTTATCGATGAAGACATTAACCTTCTCCAGTCCGATGGCATCATCGAGGCCCTGCTCATTGATGACATACTTGATATAGTACTTCTGTCCTGCCTCACAGCCTGTTGCAGGGAAGTTCCATTCGCAGCTGACAACATTGATGGCATCCCAACGCTCGGCAACAGCCTCTTTCCACTGGGCGATATCCTTGGCAAGGCGGTTGTCGTTCTTGGAGAGCTCCTTGAAACGCTTAGCCTCTTTCTCGTAGAACTTGCTGTAATAGTCATCGAGCTGGCGCTTCATCGTATAGTGCGGAGCAATCTGGGCGATAGAGTTCTTGATGACCTTGATCCAACCCTTGGAGATGCCCTTCTTGTCCCTGTCATAGTAGAGAGGAATAATTTCACTCTCCAACAGTCCATAGATAGTAGCGGCATCAAGCTGGTCCTGATAGCCCTGGTTCTGGTAGGTACGCTTCTCCGTAAGAGCCCATCCGGCACCCTCACGATAGCCCTCCAACCACCAACCATCCTTCACGGAGAGGTTGACGACACCATTCATCTCAGCTTTCTCACCAGAGGTACCAGAAGCCTCGAGCGGACGTGTCGGCGTATTCATCCAGATATCCACACCACTAACAAGACGACGAGCCAACAGAAAGTCGTAGTCCTCAAGGAAGATGATCTTACCCTGGAACTCATCAAGCTGCGAGATATCGAAGATCTTCTTAATTAAGCCCTGACCTGCACCATCAGCTGGGTGAGCCTTACCTGCGAACAGGAAGATAACAGGACGCTCTGGATTGTTGACGATCCTTCTCAGGCGATCAAGGTCTGTAAACAGCAGGTGGGCACGCTTGTAGGTAGCAAAGCGGCGGCAGAAGCCAATAACAAGTGCATTAGGATTGAAGCGCTCTACCAGTTTCACTACACGGGCAGGATCACCTTGGTTCTTCAACCATGTCTCAGTAAACTGAACTGCAATATAATCGAACAGTTTATTCTTCAGAGTCTGACGGGTAGCCCATATCTCCTCATCGGGACAGTTGTAGATACCATGCCAGATCTCCTCGTTAGACTGGTCGCTCATGTGATTCGGATCGAAGTACTTAGCATAGATGCGGCGCCACTCAGTAGCACACCAGGTGGGGAAGTGAACACCATTAGTCACGTAACCTACATGGTTCTCCTCAGGATAGTAACCGTTCCAGATGGGAGCGAACATCTGCTGGCTGACCCATCCATGCAGCTTAGACACACCATTCACCTCCTGACAAGTGTTGCAGGCGAAGGTTGACATGCAGAACTTCTCACTATGATCTTCAGGGTTGGTACGACCCATGCCGATGAACTCATCCCATGTGATACCAAGCTTGGCAGGATAAGCACCCATATACTTACCAAACAAACCTTCCTCGAAATAGTCATGACCAGCAGGTACTGGCGTATGAACAGTATAGAGTGATGAGGCACGTACGAGCTCCAACGCCTGGTTGAAGGTCATGCCACCCTCGATATAGTCACACAGACGCTGCAGGTTACAAAGGGCAGCATGTCCCTCGTTACAGTGATAGATATCCTTCTTGATACCCAGTTTCTTCAACAGCAGCATACCACCGATACCCAACAGAATCTCCTGTTTCAAACGGTTCTCCCAGTCACCACCATAAAGACTATGGGTGATAGGCTTGTCGAACTCAGAGTTCATTTCATTGTCTGTATCCAGCAGATAGAGTTTCACACGACCTACATTCACACGCCATACAGAAGCATGCACCTGATAGTTGGTGTAAGGAACGTCTATTACCAATGGGTTGCCATCCTCGTCCAGCTGGCGTTCGATAGGCAGTGAACCGAAGTTCTGTGTCTCGTAATTGGCAATCTGCTGTCCGTCCATAGACAGGCTCTGTGTGAAATAGCCAAAACGATAGAGAAAACCAACAGCACACATATCGACGTTAGAATCAGAAGCCTCCTTCACATAGTCACCTGCCAGCATTCCAAGACCGCCAGAATAAATCTTCAAGGCAGAGTGGATACCATACTCCATGCAGAAGTAGGCGACAGAGGGACGCTTTGAATCGGGTTTTACATCCATGTACTTGCGGAACAGGTCATAAACCGTCTTGACACGTTTCATCAGTGCCTTATCCTTAACAATCTCTTCTTTACGCGAGAAAGTCAAACGCTCCAGCAACATGACTGGATTGTGTTTCACGTCATGATAAAGCTCAGGGTCAAGGTCACGGAACAGGTCACGTGCCTCGTAGTTCCATACCCACCACATATTGTGGGCAATCTCGTCCAAACACTTCAACTGCTCTGGAAGACTTGACTTAACGGTCAGGTTCTTCCACTGTGGAGCATTTGCATAATCAGCTTTAATTTTCATAATAATTGTATTTGAATACTATTTTTAATTCTTTCTTCTACTTTACGGAGGGCAATATCATACGCCTCATAATAATATTTAATGAACTCACTCCAGAGAGCTTTCTTTGAAAGTGAATCAGCATGCTTACGACATTCATCTACCTCTTTCTTAGTCATACCAGAGAATTTGGCGACAGTATCCTTGATAGCATCAGCTACTTCAGAATAGTTATAGTCCGTTCGGTGAATAACCTTTACTCCATCCTCTATTTCTCCATAGCGACCGAACACCTTGTTTGCCCAAAGACCAAAACCGGCAAGGTCAGTTGTAATACAAGGTACCTTGAATGCAATTGACTCTAACGGAGTATAGCCCCATGGTTCATAATAAGAAGGATAGATGCAGAGATCATTGCCCAACACCACATCGTAGTAGGTCATGTTCATAATCCCATCTTTACTGTCGAGATAACAGGGAAGGAAAATAACTTTCACCTTATCCTCCTTACGGTTGTGCATATCGTAGTATTTCATCATACCCAAAACGTTGTCCTGACTCATATTATGTAGCCAATGCGTTACCTGAGGTACTTCAAGTGGTTCTGTATAGGTTTTGCCAGAAGCTTGCGAGGCTCTCCCACCCAACCAGGTACCTCAATGAAAGCAAGTACTTTCTTCTTCAGTTCTTTATCACGTAACAGACGATTCATAGCTTCCACAAAGACGTCGATACCCTTGTTGCGGAACTCATAACGACCAGATGTCGAGACTATCAGCGTATCATCATCAAGATTCTCACCCAATAAGGCATTAGCAACTTGTAACAGAAGTTTACGAGCCGCCTTACGCTTCTTCGTGAAAGTAGCTGCCTTAGGCACGAAACTATTATCGAAACCATTTGGCAATACTACATCAACAGGTTTGTCAAGCAATTCCTTACATTCATTAGCTGTAATATCACTTACCGTCGTAAAGCAGTCCACATACCATGCTGTCTGTTTCTCGATGGAGTGTTTGCTCTGCATATTCAACTCACCTGCCATCTGATCACCATTATAGGCATAAAGATAATCGTAGAGAGGTTTCTGGTTGCCTGCTATCGAACGACCGATACTGGTAGCATGAGTAGTAAAAATAGTACCAATCTGAGGCAATACCTTATTTATATATAAGGCACCCAATCCACACATCCATTCGTTGGCATGATAGATTACACGTTTCTCGCTCTTCTGTAGATAGTGATTGTAGAAACTTTCTACCACCAGAGCAGCGGCATATGAGAACATAGAAGCCTCGTCATAATCGCCATAGGCATGTAATGAGTCTACCTGATAGTTTTCCCACAGCCAAGTGTATATCTCGTTCTTTTTCTCAAAAAACGGACGAAAATCCACTAAGACA